>NZ_DBNHFX010000176.1:0-11134 GCF_057137845.1 Sandaracinobacteroides sp.
GTGGAGGTGGACCGGATCGACCAGATCGCCCCGGCGCTGGCGGCAGGCGCCGACCGGCTGCTGCTGGACAACATGGCGCCGCCGATGCTGCGCGAGGCCGTGGCGCTGGTGGCGGGGCGGGTGCCGACGGAAGCTTCGGGCGGGGTGAACCTGGACACCATTCGTGCCATCGCCGAGTCGGGCGTGACCTATGTTTCGGTGGGCCGCATCACCCAGTCTTCGCCGGCTGCTGATGTTGGCATGGATTATCTGGACTGAGGGGCAGGCAGAGCAGGCGGATAACTCGTTCAATCGGCTTTATCATGGTCGTCATCCGACATCCTGTCGCCCGGCAACCCTGGCAGCAAATGCTGAGAAACGATGGCGTCGGCTGCTGCTTGGGCCGCCACCTCGTTCCCCAGAGTCGTCCAGTGTTTGTGGCCCCGTTCTAGGTAGAACTGCGTTTCAGGCGCCGCCATGCGCTCAAAGCGTTCCAGCGGGCTAGCATGCGGTGTTCCGGACAAGATGTTCGCTGGTACAAGTTTGTTGATCACACTGATATAGCGGCTACGGCTGCTGCTCGACGGGATTTCGAACAGCATAAGTCGGGCCCCCATCTCCTTGCCTTCGCGATCGACCGCTTCAATCAATTTTCCGTTCAGTGTTGTGTTGCCTGCCCATGCCGGCAGGGTGCCGCCGATGGCCCCATCGGGACGGATATCCGCAGCTTTATCGGTTTCGCTTTCGTCGGCAGCAGTTCGCACTCGAAGTGTAGCGAGCAGTTTTTTTCCCATCGCGCCCGCCCATTCGCGGAGGGCAGAGTAGAGATGGCTGTTTTCCTGTGCCCAGCGGTAGGCCGCATAGCGGTTCAGCCGGTCAGAAATGGCGATGCCGGGCAGGAAGGTGGAACTGGCCCGCACGAGGTGGTTTGCGGAAACCTTGAAGAGGTTGGAACGGATATTGTCGTAGCCATCGGTCTGGTGGACTGACATCAACAGCAGATCGGGACGATAAAGACGAACTCGGCTTTCGAGGATTGCAAGGTTTTCCGCGTGACCGAATCCCGAGACAGCGAAGTTCACGACTCTGCAGGGGTGGCCCCGCCGGTCCAGTGCATGCTCGAGGCGGGCAGCAAAACTGTTCGCGAAACTGCTTTCGAAGCCGATGAAATAGCTATCTCCCAATAAGGCGATGCGGCAGTCACCGGGCACCCGTGGGCCAGGGGGTGGACGGTCATCGCGCTGGCCGGCAGAATTATAACGGATGGTGACATCGACTTCCGGGGTCCACTGGCGGAAGCGGGCGTTCGGAATGTTCGCTCGCACGCCGTCTGCGCCGGCGGTGACGTAGCGGGGCACCAGCGCCTGCGGAGCTAACAGTCGCAGGAAAAACTCGCCGAACAGCAAGGTGTAGAGCAACGCGAGGAGCACCAGCGCTGGCCAGCGCCAACGGGGGGGTCGCGCGGTGGTTGCGAAACGTACGGGTTGCGTCTGCGCCACGGGCATGACGGTCGGCTTTCCTTCAGAAGGCGAAATAGATGAAGTCGGAAGCTTCCTGCGGGGACAGGAAGATCAGCGAATAGATCAGAAACAGCACCAGGTTCAGTCGGACGAAGCCTGAGGATTCGTTGAGGAACTCGAGTTTTCCTGTCCAGCGCTGCCAACACTGGACGACCATCAGCGGCAACGCGAAGAAAGCCACGGTGCCCCATTGTGGTGATCGCATGTCGAAACCCGATGTCAGTCCGGCGGCATAGTGGCTGATGGTCGCCATGTCAGGAGCGCGAAAGAACAGCCAGCCGACGAGGGTCAGCGCTGACATCAGTGCCCACAGCCCAAGGTTGACACTCCAGCCAAGGGCGGGGCTTGTCGTCATCCAGCGGTCCACCTTAGGTATCAGCCGACGATCTACATCGGCAAGGCGGTAGGCGATCAGGATCAGGCCGTGAAAAGCCCCCCAGGCGAGGAAGGTCCAGTTGGCACCGTGCCACAGGCCGCCGAGGAACATGGTGAGGAAGAGGTTGCGATAGGTGTGGAGACGCCCGCCACGATTGCCGCCCAGCGAGATGTAGAGATAGTCGCGCAGCCAGCTGGACAGCGAGATGTGCCAACGCTCCCAGAATTCGGAGGGTGTGCGGCTGAAATAGGGTAGCCTGAAATTCAGCACCAGTTCGAAACCCATCATGCGTGCAATGCCTCGTGCCATATCCGTGTAGCCGGAAAAGTCACCGTAGATTTGGAAGGCAAACGCGAGGATGCCGACAATCAGCTCGCCGGTGGTGGCTGTAGCGGTGCGGCTGAAGATGTCGTTGGTGACAGGCGCGAGATTGTCCGCGATCACAACCTTTTTGTACATGCCCCAGAGGAACAACAGGGCGCCGGTTCTCAGACCCTCGGACGTGATGCGGCGCGGGGTTACGAACTGACGATAGAGATGTGGCGCGCGCTCGATCGGGCCTGCCACCAGTTGCGGGAAATAGGCAACGAAGCTTGCGAATGTGAGCAGTGAAGTGGAGGGTGAGAAATGCTCCCGGCGCACATCAAGCAGATAGGCGATCTTCTGGAAGGTAAAGAAGCTGATGCCGATGGGCAGCACGATATTGGCCGTCGTCCAAGTGACATGGCCACCGAACAGGCTGGCGATTTGCACGAAGCTTTCAGCAAAGAAGTTGAAATACTTGAAGAACCCGAGGAGTGCCAGATTGGCGATGATGCCGGCGGTGAGTGCGATGCGTGCGCGCCGGCCTGCGTTCATGGCGTTTAGTGCAGCGACGAGTGCGACCGTAGCCGCCATGAGCGCCAGAACTAGCAGCAGGTGACGCCACTGGCTGGAAATGCTTGGCAGGTAGGACACCAGCGCGCCGGCGAGCGCGAGGCCGAGGCCTTCGGCGAGTTGCCGCCGTTCAATCCTGTGGCCGGCGACCGCCGGGCCAAGGATATAGGCAAAGCTGGTGCCTCCCACGATCAGTATCAGGAAGCGGACATCCCACCAGCCGTAGAAAGTATAGCTGGCGACCAGCAACATGCGATTCTGCCAACGAAGATTGTTTTGCAACAGCGCATAAAGGCTGAAAACGATGGCGAAAAAGATGAAGAACGTCAGCGTCTGGAACAGCATCAGCGGCGGCTCTCGATAGTCGGTGGGAGAAGCGGAGCGAGTGCTTGATAGGCGTCAGGCGTGAAGTGGAGGGCATCGCGACGGTAGCGGTCTGGAACATGACCATCAGCAGCCAGCAACGGCATTGGATCAACCAACTTGGCGCCATGGCGAGCAGCGATGGCTGGCAGTGCGTTGTTCAGTGATTCGACATAACTGTCTACATGATGCCGATAGACAACCCTCCTCAGGAGTCCAGGACGGATAGGAGGAGGAATCCGCAGAACGATCAGGTCGGCGCCGGAATCATGGACATCGATCGCCATGCGTTCAAATGCGGCCAGACTGTCCTGTAGCGCCTGATGCCGCCGTTGCGGCCCAACCAGTGCTGCCGCTACAGCATCATTGATGCCAGCCTGGAGCAAAACCTTAGTTGGCCGAGTGCGGGCGAGTTCGCCACCCAGACGCCCCGAAAGCCGAATGGCGGTTTCCCCTGGGAAGCCTGCCGTTTCGATCCGGTAGGGCCGGGGAGGCAGAGGGGACCATTGATCGATGCGGCTATCGCCGAACAGAAGCAGCGTTGGCGGATGTCCGGGTGATGTTGTTGCAACAGGTTGCTCTAGTGGAGGAGTCAGACCGCCAATACGGTCTGAGCGCCACGCCGAAAAGCGTGAACCTACCATCAGCAGCGCTGCTGCTGCTGTAAGGGCCAGAACCTCCGGTAACGCAGGCCATTTCAAATACGGATTCCCACCCCTGCCCCTATTGCGGCGATGCTATACGGGGCAGGCGGCGGGTGGCAAGTAGGGGTTCGCAACGGAACATGAACTGCTCCGAGTGGGATCAGGAATCGAGGGCGCGGCGTAGCTGGTTTATGTCGCGGTCGAGTTCGTGGTCGGTCGCGCGGAGTTCCTCGATCCGTTTGACTGCGTGGATGACCGTGGTGTGGTCGCGTCCGCCGAAGCGGCGGCCGATTTCCGGCAGCGAGCGCGGCGTCAGCATCTTGGCGAGATACATCGCCACCTGACGCGGGCGCGCCACTTCGCGGGCGCGGCGCGGTGAGATCAGGTCGTTGATCTTCAGCGCATAATGATCGGCGACCCGGCGCTGGATTTCGTCGATCGTCAGCTTGCGACTGTGCGCGCGCAGCACGTCGGCCAGCACTTCGCGCGTGAAATCGAGATCGAGGCGGCGGCCGACCAGATTGCCATAGGCGATCACCCGATTGAGCGCACCTTCCAGTTCGCGGACGTTGGCGACAATCTTGCGGGCGAGGAACTGCACCACATCGTCGGGGACGACGGCGCCCGGCATCGCCGCCAGCTTGGTCTTCAGGATGTTGTAGCGGAGTTCATAGTCGGCGGGGTTGATGTCGGCAACGAGACCCCAGGCAAGGCGCGACTGGATGCGCGATTCAATGCCTTCAAGGTTCTGCGGCGAACGGTCGGCGGAAATCACCAGCCAGCGCCCGGCCGAGATGATCTCGTTCATGGTGTGGAAGAATTCTTCCTGCGTCGAATCCTTGCCGGCGATGAACTGCACGTCGTCGACCATCAGCAGGTCGGCCGAGCGCAGCCGCTGCTTGAAGCTGATGGTGTCGCGCGCGCGGAGCGCAGCGAGGAATTCCACCATGAACTTTTCGGCGGAGAGATAGATCAGTTTGGCGCCGGGCTTTTGCGCCAGCACCGCCGAGCCGATCGCGTGCATCAGGTGGGTTTTGCCAAGCCCCGTCGGCCCGTGCAGGAACAGCGGGTTGAAGCCGGCGGTCTGCCCGGAGGTGATCGCTGTTGCCAGCGCCTGCGCGGCGTTGAACGCCAGTTCGTTCGACTTCCCGACGACGAAGCTGTCGAAGCTGTAGCGCGGCTCGAAGGCGGAGGCGTCATCGGTGGTTGGGGATGCGACGGCCGGTTGCGATTCGGGGGCCGGTTGCAGTTCGGGGGGCGTGGCTGCCGATACTGCGAACTCGATCGATTGAATCGAGGGGATATGGGCGGCGAACGCGCGGCGCAGCCGGTCGGTGAAGTGATTTTTCACCCAGTCGGCGCGGAAGCGCGAGGAAACGCCCAATCGCACCGTCGATTGGTTCAGCCCGAGCAGCACCAGCGGCTTCAGCCAGCTTTCAAAGGTTTTTTCGCCGCATTCCGACAGCATGTGCGCGCGGACCAGCCCCCAGACGCGAAGCGCCGTGGCGTCGATGCTGCCGAACGGCGCTGCGGCCGCATCGGCTGCGTGCAGGGTGACGGAGGAACTGTTGATCTGCATGGAAAAATCTGCCGGAACTGAAGAAACGGGCAGGCAATCGAGAATGCCTGATTAGAAGCGGGAACTGCGGGCGATCAGCCCGCCGCCCGCTCTCCCGGTTGGGCGCCCGGCAGATCATCCCGGCGGCCGTGCCGTTGCGAGGGCCGGCGCCCCGATGTGATTCGGTATCGATCGGCCGATCTGGCGAGCGGGCGGCGGATGGTGATGCCCGGCTGGCTGGAAGGCTGCCCTACTTTGCCATGGCTGGCGGCTCGATGGTTCTGAATACGCGAAAGACCCATCGTTGCTGCAACCTCCGTAGAACGCAAACTGCCCCCCTGCGAAACGGCTGTTTCACAGGCCAACACACTGCAGGTGGCGCCGGATGGCCCGGCACGCCCCGCGTGAATCGATTTTGAACTGCCGGCAAGGCGCCCGATCGGGAGGTTCTGAAGCGATTCGCTCTGCCCCCCTTTCAGACGGTCCTGAACCGGCTGCGGAGCGGAATAGACCAGCACCGGGCAGGCAGCACAAGGCTGCAAAATTGCGTCGGCGGCAAATAAATCTGTTGACAGGACAACCGCCGGAGATTCCACCTGATTTTGATAAGATAATGAAATATATGAAGAATATTCTGTCCCTCGCAATGTCGAGAGGCGAATCGCCGAGGCTTCTCCGAGGGGGCGGAGGGGGGCGCCCGAGGCGGGCGTACGGCCTGGGCATCGCCGGCTGCGACATTGTGCGCCACGTGCCCCGGGAAAACATGCAGACATGAAAAAGGCGGCGCCGGTGGCACCGCCCTTATCGATCCCTATGGACCGGGAATCGCCGGTGGGCGAATCAGGCCAGGGCCGACACCTGCTTCGACAGGCGCGAGTATTTCCGCGATGCGGTGTTGCGGTGCATGACGCCGCGTGCGACGCCGCGTGCGAGTTCCGGCTGGGCGGCCTTCAGCGCGGTTTCGGCGGCCTGCCTGTCGCCAGCGGCGATCGCCGATTCGACCCGCTTCACATGGGTGCGAATCCGCGAGAGGCGGGCCTTGTTCACGGCCGCACGACGTGCGTTGCGGCGGATGCGCTTTTCGGCCTGCGGGGTATTCGCCATGTCGTCCGTTCTCTTTCGAAGCAAATCCGGTCACCCGGCCGGGCGATAGCCCGCCGGAAAGGCCGGGGACCTAGACGCGTGTTGCCCGCCTGTCAAGGCAAGTGCAGGGACGGGCCTGTCAAGGCAAGTGCAGGGACATGCCGGTCAGCGCTGGCAGTGGCGGCAGCAGAAGGTCGAGCGGCCGGACTGCACGATTCGCGCGACCGGCCGGCCGCAACCGGGGCAGGCTTCGCCCTCGCGGCCATAGACTGTGAAGCGGTGCTGGAAATAGCCTAGATCGCCCGAGACCTGCGCATGATCGCGCAGCGTCGAGCCGCCTGCCTCGATCGCGGCGGCGAGCACCGTGCGCACGGCCTCGGTCAACCGGGCGAGCCTGCGGGCCGAAAGGGCGCCCGCCGCCGTGTCGGGGGCGATTGCCGCCAGATACAGAGCCTCGCAGGCGTAGATATTGCCGATTCCGGCCACCACATGCTGGTCGAGGAGCAGCGTCTTGATCGGTGTCTGCCGCCCGGCCGCGCTGGCGGCAAGGGCGGTGGCATTGAAGGCGTCCGACAGGGGTTCGGGGCCGAGGCCGCCGAGCAGCGGGTGTTGCAGCGCGTCGGCGGTTGCCACCAGATGCATCGAGCCGAAGCGGCGCGGGTCGTGGAAGGCGAGCGTCCGGCCGGCAGTTTCGAACAGCACGTGATCGTGGCGGCCGGGTTCGCCGTCGAGCCGATGGAATTTGCCGGACATGCCGAGGTGGAAGATAAGCGTGTCGGCGCGGTCGGTGTCGAGGAGACCGTATTTCGCCCGCCGGCGGATGGCGGTGATCGTTGCCCCCGTCAGCCGCTGGCCGAGATCGGCGGGCAGCGGCCAGCGCAGATCAGGCCGGCGGGCGACCACCCGGTCGAGGCGGTGGCCGACGAGGTGCGGCCTGAGGCCGCGCACCACGGTTTCTACTTCGGGAAGCTCGGGCATGTGCGATTGTGGCAAGTGGCACGTCCTGCCGCTTTGCGCTAGGGGCCGTTGCATGGCTGAAACCCTGTCCGCATCGAAACCGTCACGCCGGCCGGCGTCCGATTCTGCAACGCCCGATTCCGATGCACTTGTGTCGCTGGGCTTTCGCGATGTTGCACCAGAGGAGAAGACGCGCGCCGTCGGCGACATCTTCCGGCGGGTGGCTTCGCGCTATGACCTGATGAACGACCTGATGTCGGGCGGCCTGCACCGGCTGTGGAAAGACGAGTTCGTGCGCCTGCTGAAGCCGCAGCCGCATGAGCGGATTCTGGATCTGGCGGGCGGCACCGGCGACATCGCCTTCAGGATCGCCAGGCGCGGCGCCGGAGTGACGGTTGCCGACATCAACCCCGGAATGCTGGAAGTAGGGCGCGAACGGGCGGCCAGGCGCGGCCTCCAAGGCATCGACTTTGTCGAAGCGAACGCCGAAGCCATGCCCTTTGCCGACGCATCGTTCGATGCAGTGACCATCGCCTTCGGCATCCGCAACGTGACCGATATTCCAAAGGCGCTGTCGGACATCCGCCGGGTGCTGAAATGGGGCGGGCGATTCTATTGCCTGGAATTCTCGGCCAGCCAGTGGCCCGGATTCGCGCGCATTTATGATGCCTATACGCTGAAGCTGGTGCCGAAGGTGGGCGCAGTGGTCGCCGACGACGAGGAGGCCTATCGCTATCTGGCCGAATCGATCAAACGCTTCCCCGACATGCAGCGATTTGCCGGCATGATCGAAGCCGCCGGCTTCCGGCAGGTGAAGGCGCGGCCGATCCTGGGCGGCGCGGTCGCCATCCACAGCGGCTGGAAATACTGAAGCCCCGGCATGTGGGGGCTGCTGCACGGCTGGCGACTGGCAGGCGACGCCCGGCAGCTTGCCCGCCACGGCGCATTACGACCCTTTGAAACCCACCCCGATCTGCCCGCGCCCGCGCGCATGCTGGCGCGGCTGTTGCGGTTTGGCACCGGGGCGCCGGTTACGCCCGATTATGCGGGCGGGCTGAAGGCCTGCGGCCCGGCGGCGGTCAAGCTGGGGCAGGCGCTGGCGACGCGACCCGATCTGGTGGGGGACGCTGTCGCGGCGGATCTGGCGGCATTGCAGGACGATCTGCCGCCCGCGCGCTGGCAGGATGTGGAAGCCGTGCTGGAACAGGCGCTGCCGGGCGGCTGGCGCGCGCATTTCAGCGCGATCGACGAGCAGCCGACTGGATCGGCCTCGGTGGCGCAGGTGCATCGGGCGGTATTGCTGGATGGCCGGGCGGTGGCGTTGAAGGTGTTGCGGCCGAATGTCGAGGCCGAGTTCGCGGCTGCGATCGCAAGCTATGCCTGGGCCGCCGCACGGCTGGAACGGCTTGGCGGCGAGTTCGAGCGACTGCGGCCGCGCGTGGTGATCGAGACGTTCCGCCAGTGGACCATTGCCGAACTGGACCTGCGGCGCGAGGCGGGGAACGCCTCGGAGCTGGAGCAGGTGGTGCACGGGATGCGCGGGCTGAAGGTGCCGGCGGTATTCTGGGAACAGACGACGCGGCGCACGCTGGCGCTGGAATGGATCGATGGCCGCAAGCTGACCGACGCGCAAGCCATCCGGGCGCTTGCCGTCGACCGCAAGCGGCTGGCGGCGGCGCTGGTGCGGGGGTTTCTGGCGCAGGCGATCGGCGCGGGCTTTTTCCATGCCGATCTGCATCAGGGCAACATCCTGCTGACCGAAGCCGGCGAACTGGTGCTGGTGGACTTCGGCATCATGGGCCGGCTGGACCGGCGCGCGCGGGTCTATCTGGCGGAAATCCTGCACGGGCTGATCACCGGCAATTACCGGCGGGTGGCCGAAATCCACTTCGAGGCGGGCTATGTGCCGCGCCATCACGACATCGGCGCCTTTGCAACGGCGCTGCGCGCCGTCGGCGAACCGATTCGCGGCCGTTCGGCACGCGACATTTCGGTGGCCGGGCTGCTGGACGGGCTGTTCGCCATCACCCGGCAGTTCGACATGGCGGTGCAGCCACACTTGCTGCTGCTGCAGAAAACCATGGTCATGGTCGAGGGGGTGGCGCTTGCCCTCGATGCGGAGGTGAACATGTGGGACGTCGCGGCGCCCTATGTGCGGGGCTGGATGCGCGACGAGCTTGGCCCGGAGGCGCGGGTGGCGGATTCGCTTTTGGGCAATATCCGGCTGCTGGCGGCGGCGCCGGGGCTGGCGCGGCGCTTCGTCAGGCAGTTGCCGCCGGAAAGCGCAGCACCACCCGAAGCGCCACTGCCGCCGCCCGACCCCGCGCCGCGCGTGCCGGCGTCTTTATGGCTGGCGACCGGCGCGCTGCTGGGGGCGGCGGCGATGTGGCTGTTCGGCTGAGCCGGTGTTCAGCGGATCGGCTGCGCCTTAGCGATACAGGGCATCCAGCCGGGGACCATATACCTGTTTCAGCACATGCCGCCGGATCTTCAGGCTGGGGGTCATCTGCTCGTTCTCGACGGTGAAGGGCTGGTCGGCGAGGATGACCCGCCTGACCTTTTCCGTGACCGAAAGCTGGCCGTTCACCCGGTCGACGGCGGCCTGCACGGCGCGCAGGAATTCCGGGTTTTGCGCCAGGCCCGCGACTTCGGCGCCGGTGCGGGCGGCGAAGGCCTGCAGGAAATCATTGTCGGGGACGACGACGCCGACGAGATAGGGGCGGCGGTCGCCGTAGACCATCGCCTGCGCGATTTCGTCCTGCAGGGTCAGCATGCCTTCCACGCGCTGGGGCGCGACATTGTCGCCCTTGTCGTTGACGATGATGTCTTTCTTGCGGTCGGTGATGACGATGTGGCCGTCCTCGTCGAGGTGGCCGATGTCGCCGGTTTTCAGCCAGCCGTCGGCCGAGAGCACGCGTTCCGTTTCGGCGGCGTTTTCCCAGTAGCCATGCATGACCATTTCGCCGGCCGCGAGGATTTCGCCGTCGTCGGCGATGCGGACTTCGACGTCTTTCAGCGGCGGGCCGACGGTGTGCATCTTGATTCTGGCGGCGGGGCGGTTGCAACTGATGACCGGCCCGGCCTCGGTCTGGCCATAGCCCTGCAGGATGCAGAGGCCGACCGCGTCGAAGAAGAAGCCGACATCCGGGTTGAGCGGCGCGCCGCCCGAGACCATCGCCAGCAGCCGCCCGCCCATGCGCGCGCGCACCTTGCGGCGGAGCGTGCGGTCGATCAGGCTGTCGAGGACGCCATCGAACAGCGACAGGCCGCCCTTTGCATAGCGTTTGCGGCCCAGACGTTCGGCGACGCCAAGCAGTCGTGGCGCGAGGCCGCCCTGGCGTTCGATCTCTTTCAGCATGCGGGCGCGCAGAAGTTCGAACAGGCGCGGCACCACCACCATGATGGTGGGGGACACTTCCTCGATATTGGCCGAGAGCTTTTCCAGGCTTTCGGCGTAATAGATCTGCCCGCCCAGCCCGATCGGCAGATACTGGCCAGCGGTGTGTTCGTAGGCGTGGCTTGGCGGCAGGAAGGAAAGGAAGGTTTCCTGCCCCTGCCGTGGTTCGAAATCATGGTAGATGATGTCGGCGCAGCCCGAAATGTTGTGCAGGATGGCGCCGTGATGCTGGCGCACGCCGCGCGGCGCGCCGCCGGTGCCCGAAGTATAGATCAGGCAGGCGAGGTCGGAGCGGCGGGCGGTGGCGGCGGCGCGCACGGCCGCCACGTCTCCGCTGTGGCGGGACAGCAGTTCATCGGCGTTCAGCAGTTCCAGAGCGCC
>NZ_DBNHFX010000177.1:0-4486 GCF_057137845.1 Sandaracinobacteroides sp.
GTCGTCGCTGCGACTGCATGGGGCGCGCACGTCATCGGCCGCCGGGGATGAGCGATCTCGTCAGCGTCTATGCGCTGTTCCCCACCGAGGCCGAGGCACGGCGCGTGGCGCGCGCCATGATCGAGCGCCGGCTGGCTGCATGTGTGAACATCCTGTCGGCCTGCGTGTCGCTCTACCGCTGGGAGGGAGAGATCCACGAGGGCAGTGAAACACCCGCCCTGTTCAAGACCACGCGCGAAGCTGCCGACCTGCTGATTTCCGCGATTGCCGAAACGCACAGCTACGACGTGCCGGCCATCCTTGGCTGGCCGGTAGAGCCGCGCCACCCCGCATATGCCGCATGGGTAAAAGCCGAAACGATCGGGCCATCCTCCCTCGGCTAAAGTGTGAGGTATGATTTTACCACACGGCTTTTTCTTGCCTTTTCGCGCCGCTTGCCCTAGGGCCGCGCCACCATTTGCGAACATTCGCGTGAAGGACCATCCATGTTGACCCGCACCACCGCTTCGGTGAAACCCGCCGAAGTCGAAAAGAAGTGGATCCTGATCGACGCTGACGGCCTTGTCGTCGGCCGTCTGGCATCCATCGTCGCCAACCGCCTGCGCGGCAAGCACAAGGCAAGCTTCACCCCGCACGTCGATTGTGGTGACAATGTCATCATCATCAACGCCGACAAGGTGCGCTTCACCGGCCGCAAGCTGACGCAGAAGATGTACTATCGCCACACCGGCTATGCCGGCGGCATCAAGGAAATCCGCGCGGACAAGGTGCTGGAAGGCGCCTTTCCTGAGCGTGTGCTGGAAAAGGCCGTCGAGCGCATGGTGCCGCGCGGCCCGCTCGGCCGGCAGCAGATGAAGAATCTGCGCATCTTCAAGGGTGCCGAGCATCCGCACGCCGCCCAGAACCCGGAGGTGCTCGACGTCGCCTCGATGAACCGCAAGAACAAGGTTGCTGCGAAATGAGCGAGAACACCCCCGCTGAAGACACCCGCATGAGCCTCGCAGACCTTGCGAAGCTGAAGGCGGAAGCCGCTGCTGCCCCGGCGCCCGAAGCTGCGCCAGCTGCAGAAGCCGCTGCCGCCCCGGTGCAGGTGCAGGTGCAGGCCACCCCGCTGCGCCCGCAGCAGATCGACAAGCACGGCCGCGCCTATGCGACCGGCCGCCGCAAGGACGCCGTCGCCCGCGTGTGGCTGAAGCCCGGCTCCGGCAAGATCGTGGTCAACGGCCGCGACCAGACGGTCTATTTCGCCCGTCCGACGCTGCGCCTTGTGATCAACCAGCCGTTCGACGTGGCCGAGCGCCGCGATCAGTATGATGTGGTTGCAACCGTTTCCGGCGGTGGGCTTTCGGGCCAGGCCGGCGCCGTGAAGCATGGCATCGCGCAGGCACTGTCGCGCTATGAACCAGCGCTTCGCACCGCCGTGAAGCAGGCCGGATTCCTGACCCGCGACAGCCGCGCCGTCGAGCGCAAGAAGTATGGCAAGGCGAAGGCCCGCCGCAGCTTCCAGTTCTCGAAGCGCTGATCGACTGCAAAAACCGAACGAGAAAAGCCCGGCCATCGCGCCGGGCTTTTTTCTTGTGCCGGTTGCTTCGCCGAAGCCCGGCCTTGGCCGGATGGCCGCAACCGCCTATGTCGGCAATCAGGATGATCGCCCGCCTTGTTCTTCTGTTGGCGGCGCTGGTTGCAGCGCCAGCATTCGCGCAATCTTCAGCGCAGTTGCCGCACACGCGCGTCGAACTGGTTGCCGAGACCGCCAACCCTGCCGCCGGCAAGGCGTTCACCATCGGCATAGCGCTGACCCCGGCCAAAGGCTGGCACACATATTGGGAACACCCCGGCGACAGCGGCATGCCGACACGCGCCAAATGGGCTGTGCCGGAAGGCGTAAGCGTTTCGCCGCTAAGATACCCGGTGCCGGAAACATTCGTCGTGGCCGGGTTGATGAACCACGTCTATTCGGCTGAAAATACGCTGCTGGCCGATGTGCAGGTGCCGGAAGGCGCCAGCGGCCCGCTGCCGCTGAAGGTCAGGCTGGACTGGCTGGTCTGCGATGAAAGTCTGTGCGTGCCGGAAGGCGCAGACCTGTCGCTGCCACTTGCCATCGGCGACGGCTCGGCCGACGCGTCACAAAAGGCCCGCTTTGCCGCTGCGCGCGCCGCAATGCCGCGCGACCTGCTGGAACAGGCGCATTTCCAGACGATCGGAAAGCGCATCCGCCTGTCCGTCCCGTTCGCCAACACGCAGGCGGTAACGGGCGCGCACTTCTTCGCCGCGTCCGACGACACGGCGCTGTTCGCCAGCCCGCAAACCGTCAGCCGAACGGCCAACGCCATCATCATCGAGACAGACGCCGTTCCCGGCGCCACGCCCGGCGCCATGCCGGGCCTCGTCAGGGTTGAACGCGGCAAGGATGTTCTTGGCCTGACATTGGCCGCCACACCGGGCACCGTCGCACCGGGCGAACCGCTGGCGCGAACAGCGGGGAACGCTGCGTTCTGGCCTGCGTTCGGCTTTGCCGTGCTGGGCGGGCTGCTGCTGAACCTGATGCCCTGTGTGTTCCCGATCCTCAGCCTGAAGGCGCTCAGCCTTGCGAAATCCGGCCATTCCGAACGTGCGGCGCGCACCGAAGGCCTGGCCTATGCCTGCGGCGTGGTGCTGGTGACAACGCTGCTGGGGCTGGGCGCGATCCTGATTTCCAGGGCGGGGGCAGGCGCCGGTTGGGCGTTCCAGCTTCAGGACCCGCGTGTGATCCTGTTCCTGATGCTGCTTACGTTCACGATCGGGCTGAATTTTGCCGGGCTGTTTGATGTCGATGCCCGCTCGGCGAACATGGGCGCGGGCCTTGCGGCAAAACCCGGCCCGAAAGGCGCATTCTTTACCGGCGCGCTGGCCGCGTTCGTGGCAACGCCATGCACCGGGCCGTTCATGGCGGGCGCGCTGGGGGCGGCGATGCTGCTGCCGCCGGCCGCCGGGCTTGCGGTGTTTGCAGGGCTTGGGTTCGGGCTTGCGCTGCCCTTTCTTGCCATCGGTTTCGTGCCTGCGCTGCGCCGCCGTCTGCCGAAGCCCGGCCCCTGGATGCAGACATTCCGCCATGTGCTGGCAGTGCCCATGCTGCTTACGGCGCTCGGCCTCGGGTGGGTGCTGGGGCGGCAGACCGGGGTCGATGGGCTGGTGCTGGGGCTGGCGATCGCGCTGCTGCTGGCGCTGCTGCTGTGGGTTGCCGGAAAACGGCAGCGCAATGCGCGCAGCGCCACGTTGCCGCTGGCGATTGCCGCAGCGCTTGCGGTGTCCGCGCCGGTTCTGGCCGGGCGCCTTGCACCTGCCACCGCCGCAAACGCCGTTCCGGGGCCGGAAAATCTGGCTGCTGTCCCATTCTCGGCCGATGCGTTGCGGCAGGCACAGGCGGCCCGCAAGCCGACGTTCCTGTACTTCACCGCCGACTGGTGCCTTACCTGCAAGGTGAACGAAAAAGGGGCGCTATCCGACCCGCGCGTGGCAACCGCATTCCGTGAGGCCAACATCCAGACCATGGTCGGAGACTGGACCCGGCCAGACACCGAAATCGCCCGCTTTCTGGAGGAACGCGGCCGCGCCGGCATCCCGCTTTATCTGTTCTATGCCGCCGATGGCAGCGTCACCGAACTGCCGCAACTGCTGACGGTCGAGATGCTGACCGATCTTGCAAGGCCAGGTTAATCAAGGCCCGGTTCATCCACGCCGCGATAGAAAGAGACCATGATGAAACATCTTTTCGCAGCCGTCGCCATTGCTGCCTTCGCGGCCCCGGTTACGGCCGCCGCCGTCGTCGGGCAGGCGGCGCCTGCCTTCACCGCAGTCGACAGCAATGGACGCAAGGTGTCGCTAAGTGATTACCGGGGCAAGCCGGTCGTGCTGGAATGGAACAACCCGGAATGCCCGTTCGTGCAGAAGCACTATTCCAGCGGCAACATGCAGCGCCAGCAGGCGGACGCGCGCAAGGGCGGCGCCGTCTGGCTCGTCGTCAATTCAGCGGCACCTGGCAAGCAGGGGGCGATGACGGGGGCCGAAGCCAACACCTGGGTGCGCGGCCAGGGCGCCAGCCCGACCGCCTATCTGCTGGACGGTGATGGCAGCATCGGCCGTGCGTATGGCGCACGCACCACTCCACATATGTTCGTGATCGCAGCAGACGGCACATTGGCCTATGCGGGCGGTATCGACGATGTTCCAAGCGCCGACCCCGCCGACATCGCCAAGGCGAAGCCGCTGGTATCAGAGGCACTGGCCGCAGTGCAGGCCGGCAAGCCGGTCGCAACGCCCAGCAGCCGCGCCTATGGCTGTTCGGTGAAATACTGAGGGTTGGCGGGGCAGGCGGGCGATCCCCCCTGCCCCGCATCAGGCCTTCAGCCCTTGGGCGGAAGCGCGTGGCGGATATGCAGTTCGCGCATCTGCTTTTCCGAGACGGTGGACGGCGCGTTCATCATCAGGTCTTCGGCCTTCTGATTCA
>NZ_DBNHFX010000178.1:0-6838 GCF_057137845.1 Sandaracinobacteroides sp.
GAAATCGCTGGGCATCCGCGCGCGGGGTGTGAAGATCGTCAGTTGCCCGAGCTGCGCCCGGCAGGGGTTCGACGTGATCCGCACCGTCGAGGCGCTGGAAAAGCGGCTGGCGCACATCACCACCGAACTGTCGCTTTCGGTATTGGGCTGCGTGGTGAACGGGCCGGGCGAGGCGCGCGAAACCGACATCGGCCTGACCGGCGGCGGCAATGGCCGGCATATGGTTTACCTGTCGGGGCTGACCGACCACCATGTCGCGGACCCGGATATCCTTGAGCATATCGTGCAGCTGGTCGAGGAGAAGGCCGCTGCGATCGAAGCCGAAAAGGCGGCAGCCGAAGCCACTGCCCACGCCGCCGAATGAGCAGTTCGGCGCCGGTGATCCGGCAGGCGACCGCTGACGATGCCGGGCAGGTGCTGGCGCTGGTGAAGGCGCTTGCCGCCTATGAAAATGAACTGGACAAAGTGCACATGACCGAGGCCGACTGCCGTGCGGCGCTGGCGGCCGGGCATCTGCGTGCGTTGCTGGCGTTCGCGGACGGGCAGGCGGTGGCGCTGGCGCTGTATTTCTTCAATTTTTCGAGCTGGACCGGCAAGCGCGGGCTGTTTCTGGAGGATCTGTTCGTCGATCCCGGCCAGCGCGGGCGGGGGCTGGGGCTGGCGCTGCTGACCCGGCTGGCGGCCTTGGCACTGGGCGAGGGGTGCGCCCGCATGGAATGGAACGTCTTTGACTGGAACAACAGCGCCAAGGGCTTTTATGAAATACTTGGCGCCCGCCACGCGACGGGCTGGGAGACCTGGCGTCTGGAGGGTGCGGCGCTGCTGAAGCTGGGCGCGCGGTAGCTGCATTTTGCATCCTAAAGCCGCGCCTGCTAGGCGCGCGGACCATGAGCGACGAGACCAGAGCAGCGAAACCTGCGCGCATGCAGCCGGTGCGCGGGATGCAGGATTTTCTGGGCGACGAGGCGGCCCGGTTCGAGCATGTGACTTCGGTGTTCCGTGATGTCGGCCGCCGTTTCGGCTTTCGCGGCGTGCAGGTGCCGGTGGTGGAATTCACCCAGGTGTTCGCCCGCACTCTGGGAGAGACGACCGATGTCGTTTCCAAGGAAATGTACACGTTCGAGGACCGCAACGGCGAATCGCTGACACTGCGCCCCGAGTTTACCGCCGGAATCTGCCGGGCCTATGTATCGGAAGGCTGGCAGCAGTTCGCGCCGCTGAAGCTGATGACGCACGGGCCGCTGTTCCGCTATGAACGGCCGCAGAAGGGCCGTTACCGGCAGTTTCACCAGATCGACGCCGAAGTGCTGGGCGCAGCCGAGCCCGCCGCCGATGTGGAGCTGATCGCCTTTGCCGACCTTTTGCTGAAGGAACTGGGTGTTGCAGGCGTTGCGCTGCAACTGAACACGCTGGGCGATGCTGAAACGCGCGCCCGCTGGCGCGACGGGCTGGTGGCGCATTTTTCCGCGCACGCCGACGCGTTGTCAGAGGACAGCAGGCGGCGGCTGGAAAGCAATCCGTTGCGCATATTGGACAGCAAGGATCCGCAGGACCGGCCGCTGGTGGATTCGGCGCCCGCAATCGACGCCTTCATGGGCGCCGAAGCAGGCGGATTTTTCGAAAGCGTGCAGAAAGGGTTGCAGGCGAGCGGCGTTGCGTTTCAGCGGCACGCGCGGCTGGTGCGCGGCTTTGACTATTACCGCCACACCGCCTTCGAATTTGTCAGCGATGCGCTGGGCGCGCAGGCAACGGTGATCGGTGGCGGCCGCTATGACGGGCTGGTGGAAGCGATGGGCGGTGTAGCGACGCCTGCCGTCGGCTGGGCGGGCGGCATCGAGCGGCTGATGATGCTGTGCGGCGAACCTGTGGCCGCGGCGCTGGATGTGGCGCTGGTGCCGATGGGCGATGCAGCCGAACTGGCGGCGGATGCGCTGCTGGCCGAACTTCGCGCGGCCGGATTGTCGGCGGAACGCGCATGGCGCGGCAATGTGAAGAAGCGGATGGAGCGGGCGGCAAAGTCAGGCGCGCGCTTTGCCGTGATTCTGGGCGACGACGAACTTGCCGCCGGTGAAGTGACGCTGAAAGCTCTGGCCTCTGGCACGCAGCGGCGGGTGGCCGTGGACGGCCTGCTTGCGGCGGTTGCGGCGGCGAACTGATGGCGCGACTTTCCGACCAGCGGCTGGCGCAGATCGTGCAGCGGCACGACGGGCTGGCGGCG
This sequence comes from Sandaracinobacteroides sp., assembly GCF_057137845.1. Taxonomy (NCBI): domain Bacteria; kingdom Pseudomonadati; phylum Pseudomonadota; class Alphaproteobacteria; order Sphingomonadales; family Sphingosinicellaceae; genus Sandaracinobacteroides; species Sandaracinobacteroides sp. The sequence continues at coordinate 2,219 of NZ_DBNHFX010000178.1, forward strand.
GAAATGGCCAACCCGGCGCTGGAGCCTTCGCGATTCGTTGCGCTGTCGAAGGATTATGCCGAACTGACGCCCGCCGCCGACGCCGCGCGCGCGGTGGTGGCGATGCGGCGCGATCTGGCGGAGCTGGAGGCGCTGGCCGCCGACGTGGCCGCCGACGCCGACATGCGGGCGCTGGCCGCCGAGGAGCTGCCCGACCTGAAGGCGCGCCTGCCCGACGCCGAGCGCGCGCTGGCCTTGCAACTGCTGCCGCGCGACGCCGCCGACAGCAAGCCCGCCATATTGGAAATCCGCGCCGGGACGGGTGGCGACGAAGCTGCGCTGTTCGCGGCGGATCTGGCGCGCATGTACCAGCGTTATGCCGAAACGCGCGGCTGGCGGGTGGAAACCCTGAGCGCGTCGGCCTCGGAGCTGGGCGGCTTCAAGGAAGTGGTGATGGGCGTGAACGGAGAAGGCGTGTTTGCGCGGCTGAAGTTCGAATCGGGCGTGCACCGGGTGCAGCGGGTGCCGGTGACGGAAGCCGGAGGGCGCATCCACACCTCGGCGGCGACGGTTGCGGTGCTGCCGGAAGCCGAGGAAGTGGACGTGGCGATCGACGACAAGGATCTGCGAATCGACGTGTTCCGTTCGTCGGGACCGGGAGGGCAGAGCGTCAACACCACCGATTCGGCCGTGCGCATCACCCACCTGCCGACCGGGCTGGTGGTGAGCCAGCAGGACGAAAAGAGCCAGCACAAGAACAAGGCCAAGGCGATGAAGGTGCTGCGCGCCCGGCTTTACGAACTGGAACGCGAGAAACTGGCCTCGGCGCGGTCGGCCGACCGGCGGGCGATGGTGGGATCGGGCGACCGTTCGGAGCGCATCCGCACCTATAATTTCCCGCAGGGCCGGGTGACCGACCACCGGATCAACCTGACGCTGCACCGGCTGGCCGAGGTGCTGGAAGGGCCGGGGCTGGAGGAACTGGTGTCGGCGCTGGTGGCCGAGGACGAAGCCGAAAGGCTTGCGGCGCTGGATGCTGCCTGAAGCCGGCGATCGCCGGCGGCTGTTGCGCGCGGCCGCTGCGATCCTGCCCGGAGAAACCGCCCGGCTGGATGCGGAACTGCTGCTGGCGGACGTTCTGCACGAGGACAGGCTGGCGATGCTGATGCGCGACGCGCCGGTGGAGGCCCGCCAGCGGGCCGCATTTGCGGCGATGGTGGAGCGGCGGATGCGCCACGAGCCGGTTGCGCACATTCTGGGCAGGCGCGAATTCTGGTCGCTGGAGCTGCGGGTGACGCCCGATGTGCTGGTGCCGCGCCCCGACAGCGAAACGCTGATCGAGGCGGCGATCGAACATTTCGCTGGCAGGGCGCCTTCGCGGATTCTGGATCTGGGCACCGGTTCCGGCGCGCTGTTGCTGGCAGCTCTGGCGCAGTGGCCGGATGCAACGGGGCTTGGAGTCGACCGGTCGGCGACGGCGCTGGCCGTTGCCCGGGAGAATGCGGTGCGTCTGGGGTTTGATCAGCGTGCGTGGTTTGCTGAAGGTGACTGGGCGGCGGGTGTTGCCGGCCCGTTCGACCTGCTGCTGTGCAATCCGCCCTATATCAAAGACGGTACCGAACTGATGCCGGATGTTGTGCTGTTCGAACCGCATCTGGCCTTGTTTGGCGGCGCAGATGGCCTTGACCCCTATCGGCGGCTGATTCCCGAAACGCGGCTGCTGCTGGCGCCCGGCGGTGTGGCGCTGTTCGAGTTTGGCGAAGGGCAGGTAGACGCGCTGCTGGCGATGGCCGCCGACGAGGGTTTTGCCGGAGCGATTCGCCAAGACCTTGGCGGGCGGCCGCGCGCGCTGATTCTGCGGGCCGGCTGAAGGCCGGTCGCGCCGATTCGCCACAGGCAGATGAAACACGAAATGGCTTGGCAAGCCCGAAAGCAGCGTTTAGGGACCAAAAAGCAGCGCGGCTGGATGGAACCGCCACGCCACGCCCCCAACGACATTGAGGCCAGCAGCAGAAATGCTCCCGATTCGCGGGAAGGCCGAAATAGCAAGGTGAGGCAGGTTTCGCGATACCCGGCGTCGGCCCGGTAGAGCGGACGGTTCCGGCGGCTGGTGGACTGGCTCAATTTCTGACCGGGATCGGGGGCTCACCCCGGAAGCACAGGCGAAATCGGAGCAGACGGAACCCGGCTGCGGGTACATGAGGACGAACGGAAGCATGCAGAACAGGCAAAGCGGGCGCAGGCGTCGTGGAAGCGGCGGCAACAACAATCCGCGCCCGATGGGTCAGGCGATGGGCGGCCAGTCGGCCAGCCGTCTGGAAGTGCGCGTGCGCGGGAATGCGCACCAGTTGCTGGAAAAATACAAGCAGCTTGCGCGTGACGCGCACCAGGCCGGTGATCGCGTGGCCTCGGAATATTATCTGCAGCACGCCGACCATTATTTCCGCGTGTTGAACGACAGCCGCATCCGCCAGGAAGAAATGCGCGCTAGGCGCGGTGTCTTCGATCAGTTCGAGGACGAGCAGGCAGTCGCCGACGGTGCGGTGGAAGCGCAGACAGACGGCAACGACGGCGAGCGGCCGGAGCAGCCCGCGCGCACGGAGCGGCAGGAAGCCGGCGGCAACGAGCGGCAGCGCCGTTGGGATCGTCGGGGTGAGCAGCGCGAGCGTGCGCCGCGTGAACAGGCAGAACCGGAAGCGGCGCCGACGCAGGTGCTGGAGCTGCACCTTTCGGATGGCGAGGCAGCACTGGTTGCCTTTGGCGGAGCGCCCGCCCGCGAGGAACGCGAGGACGAGCCGGCGGCGGAATCAGCCGACGAAGCGCCAAAGCCGCGCCGGCGCGGGCGCCCGCGCAAAACGGAAACAGCGGAAGGCTGATCGGAATGTTGATCGAGGACCGGCAGAGCCACTCTGCCGGTCTTTTTTGTTTTGCGCGGGACGCCTTGTGTCGTTCTAGCGCCAGTCCGGGCCGTCGGCCTCGTCGTCGGCGCCGCTTGCGGCCGAGAAAAACACCAGCCCCATCAAGGCGGCCGCCAGCATCAGCGAGCCGATGACGCCGATCGAAACCGCGACGATCAGGTGGATCGGCATCGGCACGCCCGATTCGTGCAACCACAGGAACGCACCCGCAAGCACGACCAGCGACGCGGCCAGCATCAGTTTCAGCAACAGCAAGAATCGGCGCCGGGCTTCCAGCAGGCGCTGCGCTTTCGATTCGCGGATTTCGGCATGATGGCGGGGTTCGTGCGACATCCCTTTTCATTCGGCCCGCTTTGCGCGACATTCAAGGCGGGAGAAGCGAGGAGAGGGAGCGACATGGGAATCGCAGGAGTTCTTCACGCCAAGGGCACGGATGTTGCGTGCGTGGGGCCGGACACCAGTGTCGAAGTGATCGTCGCCGAGATGAACACGCGCCGAATCGGAGCGATGCTGGTGATCGACGGCGAATCGGTGGTGGGCCTGGTTTCCGAGCGCGACGTGATTCGCGCGCTGGCCGGGCACCGCGAGCAGGTTCTTTCACTGGCTGCGCGGGACATCATGACCACACCCGTGCTGACGATAGCGCCGGGCGATTCGGTGGTGGCGGCGCTTGCGCTGATGACGGATCGGCGCGTTCGGCACCTGCCGGTGGTGGATTCGGGCCATCTGGCGGGGCTGGTTTCGATCGGCGACCTGGTGAAGGCACGGATCGAGGCGATCGAGCGCGAGGCGCGTGCTTTGCGCGATTACATAACGACCGCTTGAAACTTTCGGAAAATTGCCTAAGTTGCGTATTCCGGCTTTGCAGAACCTGCGCCACCGTAGAAAACTGATCGGCGGCGCGAAAAAGTCGGAAAATACTTGTTGACGGGGTGAAGGCGCGTCGCCATAAGCCGCCCCACAGACGACGCCGACAACGACGGCAGGCACTGAGTTGCCTCGCCGGGCTTTCCCTTCCGGAAAGCTTCCTCGAAAGAGGGACCGTGTTGGTGGCGAGCCTTCAACAAGCCGTAAGGTTTGGCCGGAACGCAAATTCCGGTGAAGGTTAGCTTCGCTCTTTCTCATTGTTGGTTTAGATGAAGGGACATGTGGACGGCGGTTCCACGCCCCGGGGCTTCAAGGCTCGGGTGTCGTGAAACAAGTTTGTCTATATGTCTCAACGCATACGCTTGTGAAGGCCGATCGAAAGATTGGTTTCAAACAAAGTCAGTAGACGTTGTGCAGAGACAAGCTCCTTGAAACGGGCTTTTCTTCGGATATTCCTCCGGAGAATTGTTCGGATATGAACTTGAGAGTTTGATCCTGGCTCAGAACGAACGCTGGCGGCATGCCTAACACATGCAAGTCGAACGAGACCTTCGGGTCTAGTGGCGCACGGGTGCGTAACACGTGGGAATCTGCCCAAAGGTTCGGAATAACTCAGGGAAACTTGAGCTAATACCGGATGATGTCGCAAGACCAAAGATTTATCGCCTTTGGATGAGCCCGCGTAGGATTAGCTAGTTGGTGAGGTAAAGGCTCACCAAGGCGACGATCCGTAGCTGGTCTGAGAGGATGATCAGCCACACTGGGACTGAGACACGGCCCAGACTCCTACGGGAGGCAGCAGTGGGGAATATTGGACAATGGGCGAAAGCCTGATCCAGCAATGCCGCGTGAGTGA
>NZ_DBNHFX010000179.1:0-5612 GCF_057137845.1 Sandaracinobacteroides sp.
GGCCGCCGCCAATCACCGCCAGTATGGATGCGAAGAACGCCAGCAACGGCATCATCAGCACCAGCGCGATGGCGCGCGGCAGCACGAGGATTTCCACCGGGTCGAGGCCGATCGTGCGCATTGCGTCGATTTCCTCGGACAGCTTCATCGAACCGATCTGTGCTGCGAAAGCCGACGCCGAGCGCCCTGCGACCATGATCGCCGTCAGCAATATGCCGAGTTCGCGAAACGTCGTGCGGCCGACCAGATTGATGACGAAGATTTCAGCGCCGAACTGCCGCAACTGCACCGCACCTTGCTGCGCGATGACGATGCCGATCAGGAAGCTCATGATGCCGACGATGCCGAGCGCGTTCACGCCCGCCAGTTCCATCTGCACCATGATCGCGCGCCAGCGCACCCCACGGCCGGCCATGATTGCGTGAAACGCTGAAACGATCGTCAGCCCGACGAAACCCAGCCCGGCGATGATTGTCTGCCCGAACTGAAGGATGTAGCCGCCGAGCCTTGCCAGTTCACGCGGAACGAACGGGGCCAGCGGCGTCGGTTGTTCGAGCGGATGTGCGGCGCTGGCGATCTCGGCCAGCAGCAGGCCCGCCTGCCGTGAGGCGCCGACGACGCGGCTTCCCGGCCGGTCACGAAGGATGCGCTGGATGAGCCAGGCGCCCACCGTATCGAGGCGCGAAAGGCCCGAGATGTCGACGACCAGGGGATCGGCGGCCGATGCCAGCAGGGCTTCGATCCTGGTGTCGGCTTCTGCGGCGTCGCCGATGTCCAGCTCGCCGGAAATCGTCAGCCGGGCGCCATCCGGGTCGAGGCGGATGTCGGGGCCCGGGCGAGCAGGAGGCGCAGGTTCCGGCATGAGGTCTAGGCTTTGCATTAGGGCGGCCGCGCGTGCAAGAGAGTGGGCCATGTCTGTTGCGCATATCGCCTTGCGATTATTGTCCGCTTTGGCGCTGGTCACGGCACCGGCGCTTGCCGGCCCCCGGTTCGAAGGGCGCGTGGTTCGGGTGAAGGACGGCGATTCGATGATCGTCTGGCGGGCCGACGTGAAGCGCCAGAGCGAGATCCGTCTTGCCGGGATCGACGCGCCGGAACTGGCGCAGCCCTGGGGCATTCAGGCGCGCTCGGCGATGCGCAGAATGGTGCAGGACCGGCCCGTTTCAATCGAGGTGACGGACCGTGACCGCTATGGCCGCCTCGTCGCGCGGATGTGGCAGGGGCACAGCTATGTGAACGCCGCCATGACCCGTGGCGGGCATGCATGGGCGTTCGACCGCTACCTGCCCGACGCGGCGATCCGCGCGGGCCAGCAGGAAGCGCGCAGGGCAGGGCGCGGGCTGTGGTCGCTGCCGCCACAGGATCGCGTGCCTCCGGCAACATGGCGCGCCCAGCACCCGAGGAGGGGCGATTGAAGCTGTCGATCTACGACATGGACAAGACGATCACCAGAAGCCCCAGTTGGACCGCCTGGCTGTTCTTCTATGCCCGCAACGAGGCACCGGCACGGTTGTTGCTGGCGCCGCTGATGCTGCTGCCGTCGATCGGCTATGTGCTGGGCCTTGTCGATCGCAAGGGGCTGAAGCAGGCGACGCAGGCGCTGATGATGGGCCGCAGCGTCCCGCGCCAGAAAGTCGAGCGCGCTGCTGCCGCCTTTGCCGAACGGTTCGGAAAGCGGATGGAACTGGCTGGGGCGCTCGCAGCGATTGCTGCCGACCGGGCTGCGGGGCGCGAAGTCTGGATCGCAACGGCCAGTTGTCGTTATTTTGCCGAAGCCCTGGCGCGGCGATGGGGTGTTGCCGACGTCGTGGCAACGGAAAACGTCTGGCAGAACGACCGGCTGACCAACCGCATCAGCGGCGAAAACTGCTACGAACTCGGCAAGCTCAGGATGATCCTTGCGAGGCTTGACGGCCGACCCGACGAACTGATCTTCACCTCGGATCATCCAAGCGACCTGCCGGTGCTGGAGTGGGCAGATCAGGCGATCGCCGCCAACCCGAACGACGAACTACGCGCCGTCGCCCGGCTGCGTGGCTGGCAGATACGCGACTGGGCCTGACCGGCGCTTTCGCTGAGCGCCGGTCTCAGGTCGCTGCCGCTGGTTGGGGTTCAAGAGAGCGCGGCGCAGGCCCGCTGGATGCGCCGGCAGGCTTCCTCCAGCAATTCCGTCGAGGTGGCGTAGCTGATCCGGAACGCAGGCGACAGTCCGAATGCCGAACCCTGCACGACCGCAACGCCTTCGGATTCCAGCAGATAGCCGGTGACATCCTCGTCGTTCGCCAGCCTGCTGCCCGTCGGTGTCGTCTTGCCGATCAGGCCGGAACAGTCAGGATAGACATAGAACGCGCCTTCGGGGCGCGGGCACGAAAGGCCCGTTGCCTGATTCAGCATCGACACCACGAGGTCGCGCCGCACCTGGAATGCGCGCGCACGTTCCTGCAAAAAGCCCTGCGGGCCATTCAATGCCGCGGTCGCCGCAGCCTGCGCGACCGAACATGGATTGGAAGTCGACTGGCTCTGGATTTTGGCCATCGCCTTGATGATCTGCTTCGGGCCGCCGGCAAAGCCGATGCGCCACCCGGTCATGGCGTACGCCTTCGATGCGCCGTTCACCGTGAGCGTGCGGTCATAGAGGCGCGGTTCCACTTCGGCGATGCTGGCAAAGCGGAAATCGTCATAGACGATGTGCTCGTACATGTCGTCGGTCAGGACGTGCACATGCGGGTGCTTCAGCAGCACATCCGTCAGCGCCTTCAGTTCGTCGAACGAATAAGCGGCCCCCGTCGGGTTCGACGGCGAATTCAGCAGCACCCACTTGGTTCTGGGGGTGATCGCCGCATCCAGTTGCGCCGGTTGCAGCTTGAACCCGGCTTCGAGCGGGCAGGGCAGCACAACGGGCGTCGCGCCGCAGAACTGCACGATGTCGGGGTAGGACACCCAGTATGGCGCAGGAATCACCACCTCGTCGCCGGGATCGAGCGTGGCGACCAGCGCGTTGAAGATCGTCTGTTTGCCACCGACGTTCACGCTGATCTGGTCAAGTGCGTAGTCCAGCCCGTTGTCGCGCCGGAACTTTTCGCGGATCGCCGCCTTCAACTCGGGCGTTCCGTCGACGGCTGTGTATTTGGTCTTGCCGGCGCGGATCGCTTCGATCGCGGCTTCCTTCACGAAGTCCGGCGTGTCGAAGTCAGGCTCACCAGCGCCCAGCCCGATGATGTCCCGGCCTTGCGCCTTCAATTCAGCAGCCTTGTTCGTGACGGCGATCGTCGGCGAAGGCTGGATGCGGTTGATGGCGGCAGAAAGAAGGGCCATGTGCTGAAATGCTCCGCTTGAGGAATGCCGCAGCGCAATAGGATGCACCGGCACTGATCGCAAGCGGACATGGCAGTGGCGCTGCCCTGCTTTTTGGCGCAGCTTTCAGGCGGCGGTCGCGCGCAGCAGGCCGCGCAGGGAATTGCCGATAAAAAAGCCCGATCCGAGATCATCTGCCGTCAGTTCGGCTTCGATCGCGCGGCCTGTCGCCAGCAGTTCGGCCCGCAGCACCCCCTGCAGCAACCCCAGATAGGCAGGCGGCGTCAGCAGCAGGCCGTCGCGCTCGACGAAGATGCTGGTGAAGCTGCCTTCGGTGAGCTTGCCGTCAGGGCGGACGAACAGACATTCGAACGCCCCGCTTGCCAGCCGCGCATCGTCGAGGAAGGCGCGGTCGCTGGTCTTGTGGGCGAGGCGCCAGTCGTCGGTGGCGACGGGTAGCGGCCGGACGGCTACCTGCACGGGGCCAGTGGGCACGGGTGGCAGCGGCGAAAGCTGCACGGCAGCCCGCCCCTCCCGGTCGAGAAGGAGGCGCACGCGGCGCGGATGGCCTGCGCCGGGGATTGCCAGCCTTTCCTGAAGTGTGGCGCTGTCGAACCGGAAGCCGAACCGGCGCGCTGATGCCTGAAGGCGGCTTAGATGCAGGGGAAGGCGCGGGATGGTGCCATCGGCTTCGTGCCGCATTGTCTCGATCAACGCAGAAGGCAGCGCGGGTTGCAGAAAGCGCGCCTTGGTCAGGCATTCCGCCCATTCCGCCTCAGGCGAGCTGTCGGCAACGATGCCTGCGCCAAGCCCCAGATGCGCGATGCCGCCGGTCAGTGAAAGCGTCCGGATCGCGACGTTGAATTGTGCTTGCGCTGCACCGGGCGCAACCCAGCCCATGCTTCCGCAATAGATTCCGCGCGGGCGGTCTTCCAGTTCGTGGATGATTTCCATCGCGCGGATCTTTGGCGCACCCGTAATCGAACCGCACGGGAACAGCGCGGTCAGCGCGTCGACGGCATCGCGCCCGGCCGCCAGTCGTGCGGTGATCGTCGATGTCATCTGGTGGACGGTTGGATAGCTCTCGATCGCGAACAGGCGCTCGACCGAGACGCTGCCGGTTTCAGCGACGCGCGAAAGATCGTTGCGCAGCAGATCGGTGATCATCAGGTTTTCGGCCCGGTTCTTGGGGTCGGCGGCCAGCGCCGATGCGAACGCAGCATCCTCGCCAACGGTTGCGCCACGCTGGCTTGTCCCCTTCATGGGGCGCGCTGTCAGGCTGTTGCCGTCAAGCCGGAAAAACAGTTCCGGAGAGAGGCTGATCCACCATTGGCCCGCGCCATCGTGCACCAGTGCGCCATGTGGCGCGACCTCAGGGCGGAACAGCCGGGCAAAGATCGCTGCCGGATGGCCGCGCATGGGAACCCTTGCCTGAAAGCTGAGGTTTGCCTGATAGATGTCGCCAGCGGCTATATAGTGCAGCACCTGCTCAGCCACGCGCACCCAATCCGCCTTGGCCACCAGGGGTTGGGGTGCGCCGATCGATACCGGGGCGCGCCATCCCCCGATCAGCGCGATCGCCTCGGCGTGGGGCAGAAACCGGGCATTTTGGAACCGGCCGAACCAGTGGAATGGCGGCCCGCGCATCGCCGTTGCCAGACGCGGTTCCAGCAGATGGCCAGCTTCATAGGAAAAGCCCCCGGCGACCCATTCACCCCGAAGCGCCGCTGCGCGAAGCTGCGCCAGCGCCGCCTGCGTATCGGTGCCGCGCAATTCGCCGCAAGGGTGCTGGAACAGCAGCGCGCCGTTCAGGCCATGGTCCCAGAACAGGGCAAAAGGCTGGTTGGCAGCAGGAAGCGACATGTGGCCGCTGCTAGCGCACCCGGCGACCGATGCCAAAGACGCAGGTCAACCGATGAGCGCGTTCAGCCCGTTCGTCAGCAGCTTCGCGCCGATCACGGCCAGCACAAGTGCAACGATGGCGCTGTTGTGCCGTATCAGCCAGTCACGCGCCCGCCCCAGCGGTGCCATCACCCGTTCGGCCGCAAACAGGTGAATGAGCAATGGCAGCGCAACCGTCGCGCAGGCGAGCGCAACGAAAACGAACGCCGGCCCGATATACGCCGCTTCTGGCACGGCCAGACCGCCGGCCACGGCGAGCAGCAGGACCTTGGGGTTGGCAAGGCTGAGAAGCAGCCCCAGCCGGAAAGCGTTGCGCGGGGCATATTCCGCCAGCCCGTCAAGCCAGGCCGGAACCTCGGCAGAATGACGGTTCCGCCACTGCCGTCCGGCCAGTGCCAGCAGCACAAGCCCGACCG
>NZ_DBNHFX010000180.1:0-5768 GCF_057137845.1 Sandaracinobacteroides sp.
GTTCTGCTTCACGCCGTTATAGGTTAATGTCACGTGGCGCGCCTGCAGCCAGCGCGGTGCCGCCAGCTTCTCGAAATCGTCGTAACGGCGTTCATGCCAGCCGCGCGGGGTGGCAAACCCCATGTAGCGGATCGCATGGCTGGCGCGGTCGACCCCGAACAGCGTTTCCGCGCCCTTCGGATCGGTCAGCCGCACCATCCAGACCGGGTGCCCGTCGACCACGGAATCCGGCGCACGCACCGCCTTGAAGCCCGGATCCGCCGCATGGCGGACGATGCCGAAGCCAAAGTTCGATGCCCAGAACTTCGCTGCTTCGGCAGGCGGCGTTATGCCCTTTTCCGTCCATGTGGTGGTGCCGTCGAAGCCGACATCGAACAGCACGCGGCCATCCATCCGGGCGGTAATGCGCACCTTGCCCTCGGCCTCGTGGGCGCTGCTGCGGGAAGGATCGAACACCCGCCACATGCGATAGTCGTCGGCCTTGCTGGTCGGCTGCGGGCGGTCGGGGGCATAAAACACCGCATGCCCTTCCAGCACCAGCGTGCGAACGCCGGCCCAGTCCGCACCGCCATGCGCTTCGGCGGCCAGCCGCAGCACTTCAGCGCCGTCAGGCTCGGCCGCAATCGTGGCCGCCGGCCATGTCAGCGCCGCCGCAACAGCGATCGCCATCAGATTGTGCCGCATCGAACCCCCCTCAAGCTCCCCGTTCGCCGCATCCGCAGCCGTTGCCGATTTGTCGCACTTTCATAACAAAATCACAAGCCGCTTGTCCGGACATATTGCATCAATCAATCCATTGGCTAACCCATGCACGCAGGAGCATGGGCCGGCCGCAGCCGGCGCGAAGCAAAGAGGGAGAACCAACCAATGACGAGCATCGACACGCAGGGCCGCATCCTTGCCATGCTGCTGGCCGGCGCCGCGACGCTGTTCGCCACCGGCGCCGCCGCGCAAACCGCAGAAACAGCGGATTCAGGCGAAACCATCATCGTCACCGCCCGCAAGCAGGCGGAAACCGTGCTCGACGTTCCGGTCTCGGTGTCGGCTCTTTCTGGCTCGGATCTGCGCGACCGGCAGGTTTCCAGCGCCACGGAACTGGCGCAGTTCACCCCCGGCCTGGCGATGAACCAGTCGTTCGGCCGTGGCGGCGACCGCCCGATCATCCGTGGCGCCTCGAACATCATCTTCTCCGAAGGCAAGGTCGGCGTCTTCATCGACGGCATCCCCTTCTTCGGTGATTTCTCGGCGATCGACCTCGCCAGCGCCCAGCGCGTCGAAGTCATCAAGGGGCCGCAATCGGCGGTGTTCGGCCGCGGCACACTTACCGGCGCCGTCAACATCGTCATGCCGCGCCCCGGCGACCATATCGGCGGCCGCGTTTCGGCAACCTATGGCAGCTTCAACCGGCAGGAACTGTCGGGCACCGTTTCCGGCCCGATCGTGTCCGGTATCGGTTTCGAAGTGGGCGGCCGCTACTACAATGTCGACGGCCAGTGGGAAAACACCGCCGTTCCGGCCACCCGCGTCGGCGGCCAGCGCTCGAAAAGCGCGAACCTGGCATTGTTCTTCGACCCCTCCGAAGACCTGTCGGCGTCGGTCCGCTGGCTCCACCAGCAGGACGAAGACCAGCATTTCGCCATCCGCCTGCAACCGGCCACCGCCAACAACTGCTTCCTGAACACCCGCACCTATTTCTGCGGCGTGGTGCCGCCGGTGCGCGACATGCAGATCAACACCAACCATCTGCTGCGGCCCGGTCTCAACCGCAACGCCGACCGCTTCCTCGGCAACATCGACTGGGACGTGCTCGGCTCGGGCTACAACCTCAGCTTTCAGGGCGGTTACTCAGACATCAACGAAGTGAACGGCGTCGACCAGACCTATGATGGCCGCAAGTTCTTCATCCTGCGCGGCGCCTGCGCGTTCGTGCCGATCGGCAACCAGGACTGCAACGTCTCGCCGTTCGAAACCACCGGCGGCACCTACCGGCGCAACCACACGCTGGAAGTGCGGCTGACATCGCCCGCAACCGGCCGCATCAACTGGCGGATCGGCGCCTACACCTCGTTCGACCGCATCCTTCCCAACACCGACTATCTGCAATCGGGCGACGCCGGGCTGCCGGTGCTGGCCGATCAGAAGCGCGTGCGCAACTATGCCGTGTTCGGCGGAGTCGATTTCGAAATCACCCCGGAACTGACGCTCGGCGTCGAGCTTCGCCACCAGATCGACAAGGTCCGCGCGACGTCGCGCTCCTATGTCGCCAGCGAATTCTTCACGCCGCAGGAAATCGCCGGATTCCGCTTCCCCAACCCCAATCAGGTGATCGGCACCAACGCCGACCGGCAGGCCACGTTCCGCGCGACGCTGCCGCGCGTCACGCTGAACTGGGAAATCCGCCCCGACCTTTCGGTCTATGCGCAATATGCGCACGGCAATTCGCCGGGCGGGTTCAACAAGATCCAGGCGCCGAAATCCACCTACGACGAAGAAAAGCTGATCAACTATGAAATCGGCCTGAAAACCTCGGGGTTCGGCTTCAGCTATCTCGGCGTGTCGGCCTTCTGGCAGGACTACAAGAATCAGGTGCTTTCCAACACCTATGTCACGCCCACCTTCGTCGACAGCTATGCCGTCAACATCGGCCGCACCCGCATTCGCGGCATCGAAGTCGAAGGCCATCTGCCGCTGGTGCAGGACATCCTGAAGCTGCAGTTCAACTACACCTTCCTCGACGCCAAGATCACCAGCGGCATCGAGCCGGAAATGGCGATCCTGCTGAAGGGTTCGGCCTGCAAATCGGGTTCGGTCATCAACCTCGACCTGCCCGGCTGCCGCGACGCCGCATCGATCGTCGGCAAACGGCCGCCACTGGTGTCAAAGCACTCCGGCTCGGCCGGGCTGCGCTTCGACCATGAACTGGCCGGCAATTTCAGCCTGTTCGCCGGGCTGGACTATATCTACCGCTCCAGCTTCTTCGATCAGGTGATGAACCTCGCGGAAACCGGCGACGCGCACACCTTCAACGCCCAGATCGGCGTGCACGACGACAATGGCCTGCGCATCACGCTGTGGGGTCGCAACATGATGAACAACCGCACGCCGGTCGGCATCCTGCGCTACCTCGACTTCGTGGCCCCCAAAACCCCGAGCGGCGACAATGCCCGCGCATTTGCGATTTCGCCGCCGCGCAAGCCGGAGTATGGCCTGACCATCACCAAGAGCTTCTGAGGAAGCCGCCACCAACGCAGGAGCGCCCATGCCGCTGTTCGCCATCATCGCCCACGACCGTCCCGGCAGTGCCGAGGAACGGCGCGCACGGCTCGGCGCGCACCTGCACCACATCGAGCAGACGCTCGGCAGCCTCGCGGTTGCCGGGCCGCTGCGCGATGCCGACGGCAACATCACCGGCTCGCTGCTGGTCGTCCACGCCGACAGCGCCGAAGAGGCCCGCCTGCTGCTCGAGCGCGACCCCTATCACGCCGCCGGAATCTGGGCAGAAATTGAAATCCGCGCGTTCAACGCCGTCGCCGGCGACTGGGCAGGAGGGAAGGCATGGTAAAGGTCGCCCGTTTCCACGAAACCGGCGCGCCGGCCGTCATCCGTTTCGATGACGTCGACCTCGGCCGCCCCGGGCCAGGCGAAGTCCGCCTCCGCCACACCGCCATCGGCATCAACTTCATCGACACCTATCACCGGCGCGGCATCTATCCGGTTGCTCTGCCGTCGGGCCTCGGGGTCGAAGCAGTCGGCATTGTCGAGGAAGTCGGCGAAGGCGTGACCGCGTTTGGCGCCGGAGACCGGGCGGGCTGCTTCGGTCCCGATCTCGGCGCCTATGCCGAAGCCCGCAACATCGCGGCCGGCGCCCTGCTGCCGATCCCCGCCGACATCGACGACGAAACCGCAGCCGCCGTGCTGCTGAAGGGATGCACCGTCGAATTTCTGGTCGAGCGTTGCGCCCGTGTCGAAGCCGGCATGACCGTCCTCGTCCACGCGGCGGCAGGCGGTGTCGGCCTGCTGCTGGTGCAATGGCTGAAGGCGATCGGCGCCACGGTGATCGGCACCGTCGGCAGCGCCGAAAAGGCCCGCGCCGCAAGTGCCGCCGGGGCCGACCACGTCATCCTCTACCGCGAGGAAGACACCGCCGCCCGCGTCCGCGCACTGACCGGTGGCCGGGGCGTCGCGGTCGTGTTCGACGGCGTCGGCCGCGCGACATGGGAACAGTCGCTCGACTCGACTGCGGTTCGCGGGCTGATCGTCAGCTACGGCAATGCCGACGCGCCGGTAACGAACGTCAGCCTCGGTGTGCTGGCGACGAAAGGCTCGCTCTACAACACCCGCCCCGCCCTCTATCACTACTATGCGGACCCGGCCGAACGGCAGGCGGGCGTCGGGCGGCTGTGGGAAATGCTGCGCAGCAAAAAGCTGCATGTCACCATCGGCCACCGCTGGCCGCTGCTGCAGGCCGCCGAAGCGCACCGTGCACTTGAGGCACGTGAAACCAGCGGCTCCTGCCTGCTGATCCCCTGACAGCGTAATTCCCTGATCTGGCGTCCCGGCCCGCGCCCGATCAGCCGACTTCGATCAGCTCCACCAGTTCGCCCGCCGGGCCACGGATGGTCGCCGTCCGGCGGCCGTCATACATGCCGCCGCCGCGCACGGCGGGCGCGGCAAGAAACGGCACGCCGACATCGGCAAGAGACGTCACCGCCAGCGTGACGAGGGCGTTTCCCGCCGGCAGCTTCAGCGGGTCGCCGGGGCGCGCGGTCGCTTCTGCCGGATACTGGTCCACCTCCATCACCGGCATCCGCCCGGACTGCAGCATCGACAGATCGGTCATGCGATCGTCGCCGAAGCCGAACGCCTTGTTGATCATGGTGTAGCGGATAGTGAAGGTCGATGTCGTCTGCAGCCCCAGCGCCGCCTCATAAAAACCAAGGCTCGCGATGCGATCCGGCGTCGCCAGGATCAGGATGAAGATGCTGTCCACCGGCGCTGCCGCACGCGGCAGGTCGGTCGCCGCCATGTCGGCGAACACCTCGTTCAGATACAGCATCTCGGCGCCGCGCCCCAGCACCTGCATCGGGATGAACTCGGGCATTCCGGCGATCGCCTTCGGTTCACCGGCGATCCGGAAGCCGCTCGCCGCCAGCCGCGCCGGCCAGCCTGCCACGTCCTGCACGCTGATCTCGAACGCGGCCCAGCCGAAACTCGTCGTCGGGCGAAAGCCGTCCGGCACCGGTTGCTCGACCAGGCGGATGAACGATGGCGCGCCGCTTCGGGGGCGCAACAGCGCGGTGTGCGCACCGGCGCTCGCCGGCACGCCCCAGCCTGCCGCCAGTTCCGCGCACAGCGTGCCTTCCTCGACCAGTTCCAGCCCCAGCACGTCGCGATAGTCGGCCAGCGCCGCCTTGATGTCGGGCGTCGTCACCGTGCCGCCAAGGATCTGGCCGTGCCGGATCGCCTGCACCGTCATGGGAACTTCGCCGGGCGCTTCGCCAGAAACGCCTCCACGCCCTCGGCGAAATCGGGGCCGGTAAAGGCCGCCGCGAACAGCGCCGACGTCACTTCGTCGTCGTCCGGCTGGCCGTCCAGAATGCGGCGAACCATCTTCTTCGCCTCGCGCACGCTGTGCGACGATACCGAAGCGATGGTTTCCGCCAGTTCCATCGCCTGCGCCAGCGGATCGTCCGCCAGCACATCGACAAGGCCGATGCGGTGCGCTTCGGCGGCGGGCAGCAACTGGCCGGTGAACAGGATGCGCTTTG
>NZ_DBNHFX010000181.1:0-2962 GCF_057137845.1 Sandaracinobacteroides sp.
CATTCCAGCACCGCCCAGCCGTCATAGCCATGGTGCGCAAGCCGGGTGAAGATTCCGCCGAAATCGACCTGCCCGTCGCCAAGCGAGCGGAACCGCCCCGGCCGTTCCGCCCAGCCGGAATAGGAACAATAGACACCCGCCCTGCCGTTGGGCCGGAATTCGGCGTCCTTTACGTGGAACGCCTTGATGCGCTGGTGATAGATGTCGATGAAGGCCAGATAATCCAGTTGCTGCAGCACGAAATGCGACGGATCATACAGGATGTTCGCGCGCGGGTGATTGCCCACGGCATCAAGAAAACACTCGAACGTGACGCCGTCGTGCAGATCTTCGCCCGGATGCAGTTCGTAGCAGGCGTTGACACCGCATTCATCGAACACGTCGAGGATAGGCTTCCAGCGCCGCGCCAGTTCGGCGAAGCCTTCCTCCACCAGCCCGGCAGGTCGCTGCGGCCACGGGTAAACCGTGTGCCACATCAGCGCGCCGGAAAAGGTGGCGTGGGCCGTGCAGCCGAAGCGCTGGCTGGCTTTTGCCGCAAGCTTCACCTGATCGACGGCCCACGCGGTCCGCGCTGCAGCGTTGCCGTGCAGTTCCGTGGGCGCGAACCCGTCGAACAGCCGGTCATAGGCGGGGTGCGACGCGACGAGCTGGCCCTGCAGGTGGGTTGATAATTCAGTGACTTCGACGCCGTTTGCGGCGCAGATGCCCTTGATCTCGTCGACATAGTCCTGGCTTTCGGCGGCGCGCTTCAAGTCGAACAGGCGGGCGTCCCATGTCGGGATCTGGACACCCTTGTAGCCAAGCTGGCCCATGTATCGGGTGATCGCATCGAGCGAGTTGAACGGCGCCTCGTCGCCGACGAACTGGGCGAGGAAAATTGCCGGGCCTTTCATGGCCGAAATCCTTTCACTGGCAATTGCATCACAGATCGACCCAGACAGCGCCGTTGCGGCTGGATTCGAGACTGGCGCGGATGAAGTTCATCCCGGCGATGGCGTCGGGCATCATCGCGTATCCGGGTTCGTCGCCCGCAGCGCCCGCCCCCCTGATGGCGTGGCCGAACGCGGCATAGATGTTGGCGAAGGCTTCCAGATACCCTTCCGGATGGCCGCCCGGCGTGCGCTGGATTGCCTGAATGTCGCCCGCCAGATAGGCGCGGTTGCCGCCTGCGTGCCAGATTTCATCCGGGCGATCACGATAGCCGACGCGCAGGGTGTTTGGTTCCTGCTGGCGCCAGTGCAGCCCGGCCTCGTCACAATAGACCGAAATCGCCAGATCGTTGCTGTCGCCGACGCAGATCTGGCTGGCGGTCAATGTTCCGCGTCCGCCGCCGGTCAGCCGGAACAGCGCTGCGCCGTCGTCGTCGATCCGGCGCCCCTCCAGCATGGTGAGGTCGGCGCAGATCGACTGGATGCGCTGGCCGGTGATGAACTCGACGAGGTTTGCCGCATGTGTGCCGATGTCGCCGAAGGCACCGGCATCGCCCGAACGCGCCGGGTCGGTCCGCCATTCGGCCTGCTTGTTGCCGGCCAGATCGGTTGCGCGCGAAAGCCAGTCCTGCGTGTATTTCACCGCGACGCGGCGCACTTTGCCGAAACCGCCGGATGCCACCAGCCGCCGCGCCTGCTTGACCAGCGGATAGCCGGTGTAGGTGTGCGTAACGCCGATCCGCCGCCCGGTGCGGGCTGCCGCATCGGCGATCGCCTGCGCGTTCACAAGGCTGTCGGCCAGCGGCTTGTCGATGATGACGTCGAACCCTGCCTCCATCGCGGCGATCGCGGGCGGCGCGTGCATGTGGTTCGGGGTGACGATCGACACCGCCTCGATCCTGACATCGGCGGCAAGAGCCGCTTCGCGTTCCAGCATCTCGGCCCAGGTGCCATAGGTGCGCGCTGGATCGACTCCGATCTCGGCGCCGGATGCGCGCGCCTTTTCCGGGGTCGAGGAAAACGCACCCGCCACCAGACGCCAGTTGCCGGCGATCCCGGCCGCCGTCCGATGCACGCCGCCGATGAAGGCGCCCTGTCCGCCGCCGATCATGCCGTAGCGAACGGGGTTCATTGCGCTTGTTCCTTGATCGGCGGGGCGGGTTCGTCGCAGCCGGTGCCCTGCTGCCGCATCGCCCAGCCGATCGCGCCCGCCAGCATCTCGCGGTGCGCCGGTTCGGCAAAGGATTCGGCCGTGTGGCCAAGCGCGGAATAGAATGCGCGCCCCTTGCCGACGCAGCGCGTCCAGATGATCGGGTGGTCCTTGCCCATGCCGATGTCCTTGCCGAACAGTCCCTTGGGGCTGTAGCTCCTCTCGTCGAGGGTTGCGAGGACGTTGATGCCGGGGCGGCGCGGCGACGCGGCGAAGGAATACCATTCGTCGGTTCGTGGCCATTTTGCGCCCAGATGCGTGGTCGCCGGGTTGCTGTGATCCTCTACGTCGATCACCGCCTGCTGGAACTGCGGCGCCATCGGGTGGCCGATGAAATGCGCGCCGATCACCTGATCGGTGTACCAGCCCCAGGCCGCGTGTGAATTGTCTCCGGCGGCGTGGATGCCGACAAAGCCGCCGCCATTTTCGACGAAGGATTTGAATGCCGCGCGCTGTTCCGGGGTGAATACGTCGCCACTGGCGTTGTTGAACACCACCACGTCGAACCGCGACAGGATGTCGGGACGGAAGGTCGCTGCGTTTTCCGTCTGGTAGATGCCCCATCCATGTTCGCGCGCCTGTTCCGCCAGCATCGCGTTCGCTGCCGGAATCGCCTCTTCGTGGCGGAAGCCGTTGGTCTTGGAAAAAACAAGGATCGCCGGGCGCTCGATGGTTTCCGGCAGCGCCGGCGCCGTCGTCTCATAGACTTTGAGGCCGCCAAGGAAGAGGCGCTGGATCATGTTCCAGTTGTAGGCCGCGAACAGACCGATCAGCACGACTAGCGCAAGGAATAGGATCAGCGCAGCACGCGCGATCTTGCGGA
>NZ_DBNHFX010000182.1:0-7410 GCF_057137845.1 Sandaracinobacteroides sp.
GCCCAGGCAACCAGCCCCAGTTGCAGCGAAACGATGGCGGCGGTGTCGACATGGTTGTGCGTCGGCGGCAGCGACGTGACCCGTTGGCGCATCAGCCAGTTCCGCGTGAACGCGGGAATGATCCGCCCGCCAATCAGCGATATCAGCGCGATGGTGGCGGCGATTGCCAGCCGCCAGCCAAGACCGGCCGGAATATCGAAGCCGCCTGCTTCCAGATACATCAGCAGGTCGGCGACACCCAGCACAAGGATCGGCACAGGCACCTTCAGGTTCCGCCAGTTGCGGGCCAGCACCACTTCGCGTGTTGCAAGGAAACACAACAGCGCCGGGAACGCCATTTCGATGGCGATCGCAGCCCACAGCGGCATCACCGCCGACACCATGCTGGCGACCCGCCCGGCAAGCCAGATCGCCGCCAGCAGTTGCAGTGTTGTGCCATGGATCGGGCGGCGACCCGTCCAGTTGGGTATGGCCGTCAGCAGAAAGCCTGCGATCGCCGGATAGACGAAGCCGAACAGCATCGCGTGGATGTGCCATTGCATCGGATCGAAGCGGCTGGGGATCGCATTCCCGGTGGCGTAGAGCCACACCCACAACAGGATCGCCAGCGCGGCCCAGAGACCCGCTGCGATGAAGAAGGGGCGGAACGCCAGCGACCAGAGGATCGACGGGCGGCGGGTGGAGGCGTGGATGGTGGCGTTCATGATCCTCGATCGTGCCTGATGGCATCTCCGGTTCGGGAAGATACGGCACCGGGTCTGCGAAGGCTGCTTCGCCCAGCCGACGAACGGGTGCTGGAACGGCGATTAGCGGCGTTACCGGCTGATCGCCAGCGAAATATGACCGCACAGGTCTTTTATGGCAATTTGTCGCGCTTCGGCGGGCTGTCGCGCTGATGTTATCGGCAGTCTTGCGCGTTGGGGCGCCCACCTGCCATGAACAGGGCAGCAACGCCGTGCGCTGTGGGGAGAGGTCGGCCATGATGACGCCGTTTGTCCTGTTGCTGCTGTTGTTCGTCGTCAGCCACATCGGCATGACGGCGCCCGCCGTTCGCGGGCCGTTGGCCGGGCGGTTTGGCGAACGCGGGTTTCAGGCGCTCTATTCGCTGATTTCGCTGCTGCTGCTGGGCGGCGCGCTGTTTCTGTGGCGCGGGCTGGGGCCGCAACCGCTGTGGGTGGCGCCGCATTGGGCCTGGCTTCTTTGTTCGGCGTTGATGCTGCTGGCGTCGGTGCTGTTCGTCGGATCACTGACACCGGCCAACAAGGCGCTGGCAGGGGTTCCGGTCGATGATCGTCCGGCGGCGGGTGTGCTGCGGATCACCCGGCATCCGATGATGTGGGGGTTCGGTATCTGGGCGTTGGTGCATGCATGGCTGTCGGGCAGTCTGCCGACGGTGCTGCTGGCGCTGGCAATACTGATCGTGGCGCTGGGTGGCGCGGCACATCAGGATGGTCGCAAGCGGGCGGCTGGCGGCGCGCTCTGGCAGCGGTATGCCGGTGCGACATCGTTCTGGCCGCTTGGCGCGCAGATCGTCGGCCGCCAGCCATGGGCCTCGTTGTGGCCGGGGCTGCTGCCGGTGGCGGGCGGGCTGCTGCTTTGGGCGCTGGCGACCTATGCGCATCCGGCGCTTTTGGGTGCGCCTGCTGTGCCGCCGTGGGGTTGATCGGAAGGGAAGGCTGATGTTCCAGGGTAAGCGGGTGTGGATCACGGGTGCGTCGTCGGGGATCGGCGCCGGGCTGGCGCGGGCGTTCGGCGCCGCCGGGGCCGTGGTTCTGCTGTCGGGGCGCAACGTCGGGGCTCTGGAACAGGTCGCTGCCGAAATCACCGGGGCGGAACTTCTTCCGTTCGAGGTGACCGATATCGAAGCATTGCCAGCCGTGGTTGCGCGCGCCGGGCAGGTGGACGTGCTGATCCTGAATGCCGGGATTTCCCAACGCTCGCTGGCCGAGGACACTGACATGGCGGTCTATCGCACCATCATGGAGGTGGACTATTTCGCCCCCGTCGCGCTGGCGAAGCTGGTGCTGCCGCAGATGCTGGCACGCGGGTCGGGGCACATTGCAGTGACCTCCAGCGTTGCGGGCAAAGTCGGCTCGCCACAGCGCACCGGCTATTGTGGCGCGAAGCACGCGGTGATGGGCTTTTTCGATGCGCTGCGCACCGAGGTCGAACATCGTGGCGTGCGGGTGACGACGATCGTTCCGGGCTTCGTCGCGACCGAGATCGGCGCACGGGCGCTGCGCGGCGACGGCAGCGTGAAGGGTGCGGGCGAGGACGACGTGGACGGAGGCATCAGCGCGGACGAAGCGGCCGCGATCATCTTGCAGGGGTTCGGCGCCGGAACAAGGGAAATCGTCGTCGGCGCCAGCGACGGCGCGGAAATGGCGCTGCTGGCCATGAAGCGGCAGAACCCGGACGGGCTGTTCGACCTGATGAGCCAGATGGGCGCAGCGGTGGTGAAGAAGTTCCGCGCCTGAGCGCCGGTCAGTGCCGGGCCTGCCGGAACGTGGTCGGGTCCTTTCCCGACCAGCGTCTGAACGAGCGCGACAGGCTGGACACTTCGGAATAGCCGAGGTTCTCGGCGATTTCGGCAATGGTCATGCGGGTGCCCTGCAGCAGTTCCCTTGCCGCGCGGAAGCGGGCCTCGTCGAGGAGGCTTCGGTAGGAGGTGCCGTTTTCCGCCAGCCGCCGGTGCAGTGTCCGCGCCGACATCGAACAGGCCTGCGCCAGTTCGGCAAACGACAGGTAGCGCCCGTTGCTACAGGCCAGCCGCGACAACGCCATACTGGCGAAATCCGGCTGCCTGCCGTCGCCATCGAGCATCGCGCGACATTGGCGGACATAGGTTTCTTCGCTTTGGGCGCTGCTTAGCGCCAGTTTGCGGTCGCCGGAATCGGGTTGCCAGCGCCAGACGTTGCGGTTGGCGCCGAACAGGATCCGGCATCCGGTCATCGCTTCGATGCTGTCTGCATCGTCGGGCCGGGGCAGGCTGAGTTCGACCGCCATCGGCGCCGCATCGTAGATGCCGTTCTCGCGCAGCATTGCGCTGACCGAACCGAGATCGCGGAACAGGCTGAATTCCCGCAACGACGCCGGGATATCCTCGCTTTCCATGTTCAGGCCGGCCAGCATTCCGCCCTCCAGCAGCGGGGTGTAGCGCATCAGCGAATAGTTGAGATCGCTGAACAGGGTGGCCAGCTCGACCGATCGCCGGACCGAACTGGCAGTCGTGATCAGCAGTCCGAAAGTGCCGTAGGAAAGCAGGCTGTAGCGCAGGCCGGTGCGCACCCACAGCGTCGGCGTGTGGCCGGTCTGCCGCACGAAGGCATGCTGGAAATCAAGCTCTTGCCGGCCGGTCAGCCTGCCTTCGGCGTTTTCGACTTCGACGGGTTCGATACCGGCCTCCCGCAGGGCGGCTACAGGGTCGAGGCCATGTTCGCGCAACAGAGACAGCATAATCCGGACACTGAAGTTCGGCAGGGAAATCCTGTCCAGTGTTTCGAGCCGCATGCCCTCCTCCGTGAACCGCCGCCGCAGCGCTTTCGCCTTCAGATGCCGTCTGGCCAGAAATGTCAACAGAATGGCCGGGGGCGATATTCCATCCGACCGTCGCGTGGGGGAAGCTGCGGGACATTCCGCGATCCATCTGAACGGGAGGTCAGATACCGTGAACACGCATTTTGTCGAAGGGGAACGGGCATTTCCGGTTTCGCCGGGCCTGCCCCGTGCACGCCGCTGGTCGCCCGCAGACGGCCTTGGCCTCGAGGAACCGCTCGACCCGACGCGGGCGGCGATCCTGGAAGCGGTGCACCGCTTTGCGGCAACCGAGGTGCGCCCGCGAGGTATCGCGCTCGACCGGCTGTCGCCGGATGAGGTGGTGCAGCCCGGCTCGGACTATTGGGAAGTCCTGCGCCAGTATCAGGCATTCGGCTTCGACGGCGCGCAACCGCTTGATCTGACGGCGGACGAGGCGGTCGACCTGCGCTCGATGATCAACGAAGAGCTGGGTTGGGCCGATGCCGGACTGGCGATCGCGATCGGCGCCGGCGCGCTGGGCAGGTTGATGGCGACACGCTGGAATCGCCCTGATCTTCTTGAAGCCTTCCCGGCGACGATGCTGGGCTGCTGGGGCATCACCGAACCAGTTGCCGGTTCCGACATGCTGGATTGGGATGGGCTGGCCGCGCATCCGAAGCCCGATTGGGGTCGGCCTTCGCTGATCGCGCGCCAAGCGGGCGACAAGATCGTTTTGAACGGCCAGAAGTCGGCCTGGGTTTCGAACGGGGTAACCGCGCAGTATTGCAACCTGTTCACCTGTTTCGACCGTGGCCGGGGCCGCGAGGGCATCCATATCTATGTGCCGCTCGACCTGCCGGGGGTGGGGCGTGGAAAACCGCTCGACAAAATGGGGCAGCGGGCGCTGCCGCAGGGCGAGATTTTCTTCGACAATGTCGAGGTGCCGGTGCGCTTCGTCGCGGCCGGGCCGGACCGTTATGCCGACGCAGTGAACGACATCCTGTGCGAGGCGAACGCCGGCATGGGTGTCTGCTTTGTGGGGGTTGCGCGCGCGGCGTTCGAGCTTGCGCTGGAGTATGTGCACGAGCGTCGGCAGGGCGGGGTGCCGCTGGTGGCGCACCAGTCGGTTCGGGCGAGGCTGCACAGCATGTTCCGCAAGGTGGAAGCCGCCCGCGCCCTGAGCCGCAGGGTGGCGCGCTACAACGAACTGTCGGGCCAGCGCGCGCTGGCGGGTTCGATCGCTTCGAAGATCACTGCAACCCAGACCGCCTTCGAGGTGGCAAGCGAGGCGCTGCAACTGTTCGGCGGCAACGGGATGACCCGTGCGTATCCGATCGAGAAGCTGCTGCGGGACGCCCGCGCATCGATGATCGAGGACGGCTGCAACGACATGCTGGCGATCAAGGGCGGCGGGCTGCTGGTCGATACCGACAGGATGGAGGCGTAACGAATGGCCGGAGAAGTCTATGTGATCGGCGCTGCGATGACGCCGTTCGGCAAACATGCGGCGCGCGGCCTGAAATCGCTTGCCGGTGAGGCGATCACCGGGGCGCTGGCTGATGCCGGTATCGAAGGCGCCGACATCGAGGCAGCCTGGATGGGCACCGCTGCCGCAGGCGTGATGACGGGGCAAGTGCTGATACCGGGCCAGGTCGTGCTGCGCGGCCTCGGAATCGGGCGGATTCCGGTCGTGAACGTCGAGAACGCCTGTGCGACTTCGGCTACCGCGTTTCAGCAGGCGGTCGAGATGGTGCGCCTTGGCGCATATGATCTCGTGCTCGTTGCGGGGTACGAAAAGCTCTACCACGAGGACAAGGCGCGGACATTTTCCGTCTTTCGCGGCGCGGTCGACGTCGAACAGCTTGAGCAGGTGCTGGCGAACGTGCGCGCCAGCGGCGGCGATGCCGAACAGGGCCGCAAACGATCGCTGTTCATGGACCTCTATGCGCAGTCGGCGCGTGCGCACATGCAGCGTTGGGGCACCACCCAGCGCGACTTCGCAATGGTTTCGGCCAAGAACTCGCGCCACGGGTCGCTGAATCCGTTCGCCCAGTATCGCGATGTCCTGACCGTCGAGGACGTGCTGGCGGCCCCTGTCGTTGCCGATCCGCTGACGCTGCCGATGTGCTCGCCGATCGGCGACGGGGCGGCGGCCCTGGTCATCGCGTCGGGGGAAAAGGCGCGCAAGTTGGGGATGGCGAGGGCGATCCGGGTGCGCGCCAGTGTGCTGGCATCGGGCTGGGATCAGGAAACGGGCGAAACGGAAACCGTGCCGGAATATGCCGCGCGCAAGGCCTATGCGACGGCCTCGGTCGGGCCTGAGGATCTGGGTGTCGTGGAGTTGCACGACGCGACGGCGCCGGCTGAACTGACCTACTATGAATTTCTCGGCCTCGCTGCACCGGGCGACGGCGCCGGGCTGCTGCGCGATGGCGTAACCGAACTGGGCGGCCGGTTGCCCGTCAACCTTTCTGGCGGACTGCTGCGCAAGGGGCACCCGATCGGTGCATCGGGGGCAGCGCAGATCTTCGAACTGGTTACCCAGTTGCGCGGCGAAGCAGGCGCCCGGCAGGCGGATGGCGCAAGGGTTGCGCTGGCCGAGAACGGCGGCGGCATGCTCGGGCGCGACGTGGCCGCGATCGTCATCTCGGTTCTGTCGCGGTGAGGGGCGGCCATGGTGAATGAACTGATTCTGGCCGACCTGATCGCCGAACGCGCGCGCACGCACCCTGACCTCGATGTGCTGACGTTCGTGCGGGTGCTGGCGAACGGCGATATCGACGCGCGGCCGCGCAGCTACGCCGACCTCTGGCGCAACGGCAACGCGATTGCGTCGGCGCTGGCGCAGGCGGGAACGCAGGACGGGGCGCGTTTCGCCATCATGATGCGGAACCTTCCCGAATTCGTCGAGGCGATGGTCGGCGCTTCGATCACCGGCGCGACGTTCGTGCCGATCGACCCGAGGACGCAGGGCGAGCGGCTTCTGTTCATGCTGCGGCACGCCGAATGCCGTGGTGCGATCGTCGACGCCGAGGCAGTCCGGGCATTGACCGAACTGCAAGACGATCTGCCGCCCGATTTCTGGATCTGGGGTGCAGATGTCGATCAACCGGATATCGTTCGGCCGGAAATCGTTCGGCTGGAGGAAATGCTGGCCCGGCCCGGCCCTGCCGTGGCGCGGCGCGTCGACGATCCGGCACAGATCCAGCAGATCCTCTATACCTCGGGCACCACGGGCGATCCCAAGGCGATCATGGTGCCGTTTTCGCGCATGGGCGAGGCCGGGCGGACGGGGGCTGCATTCGGCCTTGTCGATACCGATCGTCCTTGCACCGGCCTGTCGCTGACGCATGCCAACGCGCAGTTCGTGACACTGGCGAGCGCGCTGCATCTGCGCCTGCGGGCGGTGATCCTGGAACGCTTCACCAAGTCGCGCCTTCTGGATATCGCCCGCGCGCATGGCTGCACGGTGTTCACGCTGCTTGGCGGGATGACGACGGCGCTCTACGCCGAACCGCCACGGCCCGATGATGCGGATACGCCGTTGCGCATGGTGATTTCGGCCGGGATGCCGGCCAGCCTCTGGCGCGCGTTCGAGGCGCGGTTCGGTTTGAAGATCTATGAATTCTACGGCGCGGCGGAAGGCGGGCTGTGCCTCAATCCGCCAGGCGTCGGGCCGGTTGGATCGGTCGGGCGGGCGCCGCCGGGGCTGCAACTTGCGATCCTCGACGAGGGCGACTGCATGTGCGCGCCGGGTGTGGTTGGGGAAATCTGCTTTCGCGCGGCAACAGGCCCGGCGCTGGCGGTGCATTACCACGCCAACCCGGAGGCATCGCGCGACAAGGTGCGCGGCGGCTGGCTGCGCATGGGCGACATGGGCCATGTCGACGAGGA
>NZ_DBNHFX010000183.1:0-10887 GCF_057137845.1 Sandaracinobacteroides sp.
GTCAGGACCATCGCGCCCAGCGCGAGTGCAAGAACCAGAATGCCGACCCACGACGAGACCGACTTGCGCAGGAACTGGAGCATCGAAGTCCTTACTTGCCTGTTTGAACGCCTGCCTGCCTGATTCCCCGTACGGACGCAGCGTCCGGCCGGGCCAGGCAAAGGCGGCGAACCTGTTAGCCGCATGCAGCCACCTTGACCAGAAGCCTTGGCGAACGACAACTGCCGAATGCACCACCACCCGATCGTTCAAACTGCATTCACGCGCGCCCTACAACGCAATCACGCATGACAGCTTGTCGCCCGCCGCATCCAAAGGTAAGACCCGCCACCATGCCCTTGCGACCCGCCCCGGCTTCCACCCCGATCGTCAGCGGACGTGTCATCGCTTCTGCGATCCTCGCCGCATCGCTGCTGCTGACTGCCGGCTGCGCCCGCAACCGCAACAAGGCGAAGGAGGATCGTGCCTACATCGCACGCGATGTGGAAACCCTCTATTCGATCGCGCGCGACACGCTGGAAAAGGGCGACTATCGCATGGCAGCCGCCATGTTCGACGAAGTCGAACGCCAGCACCCCTATTCGGTCTGGGCGCGGCGCGCGCAACTGATGTCGGCGTTCAGCTATTACGCCTCGAAACAATATTCCGAATCGATCCTTGCCGCGCAGCGCTTCCTCAGCCTGCACCCTGGCAACAAGGCCGCCGCCTACGCCTATTACATCATCGCACTGAGCTACTACGAGCAGATCGCCGATGTCGCGCGCGATCAAAAGGTCACGCAGCAGGCGCTGACGGCGTTGCAGGAACTGGTTCGCCGCTTCCCTGACACGCCCTATGCCGCCGATGCGCGCCTGAAGATCGACTTGGTGAACGACCATCTGGCCGGCAAGGAACTGGAAGTGGGGCGATTTTACGCCCGCAACCGGCAGTGGATCGCCGCCGCCACGCGCTATCGCACCGTGATCGACGACTACCAGACCACCAGCCACACGCCAGAGGCGCTGTTCCGGCTGGTCGAAGCCTATCTGGCGCTCGGCCTGCCCGAGGAAGCGAAGCGCAACGCTGCGGTTCTGGGGGCGAATTACCCCGGCTCGAAATGGTATGATCGCGCCTTTGGCCTGATGCGGAAATACGCGCCGAACGTGCAGGCGGGCATCGGCACGGCCGTTCCGGGCGCCTGACGCGCAGCCGCTGGCGGAACCTGGCGTTGCTGGTCCAGCTTTCGATCCGCGACCTCGTCCTCATCGAGCGTGCGACCCTCAGCTTCGAAACCGGGCTGACCGTGCTTACCGGTGAAACCGGTGCCGGAAAATCGATCCTCCTCGACGGGCTGAATCTGGCGCTTGGCGAACGGGCGGACGCGGCCCTCGTCCGCAAGGGCGCGGCACAGGCGGCAGTCACTGCCGAGTTCCGCCTGCGACCGGGGCACCCCGCGCTCGACCTGCTGGCCGAACACGACCTGCCCGCCGAAGAACCCGACGCGATCACCCTGCGGCGGACGGTGAAGGCCGATGGCGGCAGCCGCGCGTTCGTGAACGATACCGCCGTTTCTGCGGGAACCCTGCGCCAGATCGGCGCACTGATGGTCGAAATGCACGGCCAGCACGATGAACGCGGCCTGCTGAACCCGCGCGGCCACATGGCACTGCTCGACAGCTATGGCGGCCATGGCGACGTGCTGGCTGAAACTGCATCCGCACACGCACATTGGAAGGCAGCGGGCGCGCGTCGGGCCGAAGCAGAAGCCCGCGCCGATGCCGACGCGCGCGACCGTGAATGGCTGGAACATGCCGCCGCCGAACTGACGGCACTCGACCCGCAACCGGGCGAGGAGGCAGACTTGGCCGACAAGCGCCTTGCCATGCAGAAAGGCGCCCGCCTTGCCGAAACGCTGGCGCGAATCGAGGAACTGGTTTCCGGTGAACAGGGCGCGCTTGGCCAGTTGCGGCAGGCGGCCCGCCGGCTGGAACGGATCGCCGACGAAGACCCCGGCCTGCGCCATGCGCTGGAAGCGGCAGACCGCGCCCTCGCCGAGGGCGACCATCTGGAACAGGGCCTTGCCGACACCCACGCCCGGTTGCAGCTTTCCCCCGAAGCACTGGAAGCGGCGGAATCGCGGCTGTTCGAGCTGCGCGCCACGGCCCGCAAACACCGGACCGAGGTGGACGCACTGAACAGCCTTGCAGCGGATCTGCGCAGCAGGCTTGCGGCGATCGAAGATCAGGGCGCCGGATTGGCGTCGTTGCGCGCTGCAGAAAGCGAAGCCGCCCAACTGCTGGATGCCGCCTGCAAACGCCTGCACGCCGCCCGAACCAGCGCCGCCCTGCGGCTGGACGCTGCGGTTGCGGCGGAACTTCCGGCGCTGAAGCTCGATGCTGCGCATTTCCGCACCTGCATCCACGCCGTGCCGCCCGGCGAAACCGGCGCCGACCAGATCGCCTTTGAAGTATCCACCAACCCGACAACCGGCTTCGGCCCGCTGACGCGTATTGCCTCTGGCGGCGAACTCAGCCGTTTCATGCTGGCGCTGAAGGTGGCTCTGGCCGGGCGCGGCGCGGCGGGCACCCTCATCTTCGACGAGATCGACCGTGGCGTCGGCGGTGCGACCGCCAGCGCCATCGGCCAGCGGCTGGCGCGGGTCGCCCAGGATGCGCAGGTGCTGGTCGTCACGCACAGCCCGCAAGTGGCGGCAGCCGGCCAGCATCAACTGAAAATCGCCAAGGCCGAAGGGCGCACCAGCGTCACCCAACTGGATGGCGAAGGCCGCGCCGACGAGATCGCGCGCATGCTGTCGGGCACGCACATAACCGACGAAGCCCGCGCCCAGGCCGAGCGCCTGCTTTCCGCCTGACCGGCAGCCGCTGCGACCGCGCGCAAGGCATTTTTCGCGACATGCCGGAATTCTGATGATTCCACAGGCCGGGAACATGCTCTAGGCGTTCGCGCATGGATTTTGCTTCCGACAACGCCGCCGGCGTCCACCCCGCGATCATGCAGGCAGTCCTCGGTGCAGCGGGCGCCGAGGCAGCGGGCTATGATTCCGACAGCTATTCGCGCCAGTTGGACGCTGCCTTTTCCCGTCTGTTCGAATGCCCGGTCAGGGCGTTCGCCGTGCCGTCGGGCACCGCCGCCAACGCACTTGGGCTTGCGGCAGCCGTGCCGCCATATGGCGGTGTCTGGTGCTCGTCCGAAGCCCACATCGAAGTCGACGAGGCGGGTTCCGTCCCCTTCTATACCGGCGGCGCCAGCCTGATGCTGGTCGAGGCGAATGCGGGCAAACTTACCGTCGAGGCATTGCAGCGCGCCAGTGCGCGGCGGCGGGGCGACGTGCATCAGGTGCAGGCGGCGGCCCTGAGCCTGACGCAGGCAACGGAATGCGGAACCGTCTATCATCCGCAGGAACTGCTGGCGCTTTCCGGCTGGGCGAAAGCGCATGAACTTCGCCTCCACATGGATGGCGCGCGCTTTGCCAACGCCGTCGCGCATCTGGGGTGCAGCCCGGCCGACGCAAGCTGGCGCGCCGGTGTCGATCTGCTGTCGTTCGGCTGCATCAAGAATGGCGGCATGTCGGCCGAGGCGCTGCTGGTGTTCGACGACAAACTGGCCGCCACCATTCCGGTGCGCCGCAAGCGCGCCGGGCTGATGCCGTCGAAGGGCCGGTTTGCCGCCGCGCAACTGCTGGCGATGCTGGAAGGCGATCTGTGGCTCGATATCGCCCGTCGCTCGAACGCCGGCGCAGCATTGCTTGCGGCAAGCGCGGGCGGGCGGCTGCTTTATCCAGTGCAGGCAAACGCCCTCTTCCTGCGCCTCAGCCCGGCCGAACGGGAAGCGCTTCGGGCACAGGGGTTCAGCTTTCACGACTGGGAACTTGCAGGCCCCGACGTCGCACGCATCGTCGTGCGCTGGGATCAGGATGCCAGCGCGATCGAGCGGCTCTCGGCTGCCATCGCCGCCCTCTGAGCTTCCCGTGCAATCCCGCACCATCGCGCAGTTCATTGCCGTCGTCCTGATCTGGGGGACGACGTGGATCGTCATCAAATATCAACTCGGCACCGTCGATCCGGGCTGGTCGGTCACCTACCGGTTCCTGACCGGCGGGCTGGCGCTTGCCGGATGGGCGTCGTTGCGTGGCATTTCGCTGGCGTTGCCGCGCAACGCGCTGCCGCTGGTGGCTGCGATCGGGCTGTTTCAGTTCACGCTGAACTTCAACCTGGTGTACCGGGCCGAATTATATATCCCGTCGGGCATCCCGGCTGTTGCGTTTGCGCTGCTGATGGTGCCCAACGCGATCCTTGCGCGCATCTTCCTGAAGCGCCGCATCAGCGGCCGCTTCGTCGTCGGCGCAACGCTTGGAATCGCCGGTGTCGGCGCGCTGTTCGCCCAGCAATTGTCGCTGCCCGACGCCGGCGCACAGACTGCGCTTGGCCTTGCGCTGGTGGTGGTCGCCGTTCTGTCGGCCAGTGTCGGCAATGTGCTGCAGGCCGGAAAGGCCGCCGCCCACCTGTCGCCCGTTGCCACCATGGCATGGTCGATGCTGCTGGCGGCGGGCATGAACGCGGCGCTGGCGTTCACCTTCGCCGGGCCGCCGCAGTTCGACCCGCAGCCCGCATACTGGCTTGGATTTCTATACCTCGGGCTGTTTGCCAGCGCGATCGCGTTCACGCTGTATTTCGATCTCATCCGCCGCATCGGCCCGGCTGAAGCCGCATGGACCAGCGTGCTGATCCCGATCCTTGCCATGTCTATCTCTACAGTGGTCGAGGATTTCCACTGGACATGGCTGGCGATCGTCGGCTGTCTGCTGGCGATCACCGGCATGGTGATCGCTCTGTGGCAACCGGCAGGTGCTGAACAGGCTCAGCCGTAGGTGCCGCGCAGGAACATCAGCGGATACCGGTTCTCGGCTGATCGGAAACTGTCGATCCGGCCCAGCAGGATCTGGTGATCGCCCGCATCGATGTCGTTCACCAATGTGCAGGCAAAGTTGGCGCACGCCCCTTCCAGCAGCATCACACCGGATTCCGATTCGACCCAGCCGCCTTCGGAAAACCGGTCCTCGACCTTGGATGCAAAGCGTTCGGCGATCGCCTTCTGCTGATCCGACAGCACGCTTACCCCGAACAACCCCGAGTCGCGGATGACGGGCAGGCTGCGGATATGCTTGCCGGGGCACACCAGCAGCAGCGGGGGATCCAGCGACACTGATGTAAAGCTGTTCGCGGTAAAGCCCACCGGCCGTCGATCCGCATCGAAACTGGTGACGATGGTGATGCCGGTTGCGAAACAGCCGAACGCATCGCGCAACGGCCTGTGGTCCGGTCGTCTGGGTTCGGTCATCGGCTTTGCTCCCCCTGTCCCGGCCGGATCGGGCCGCTGCGCGCGTGGCATGCCTGCCTCAATTACCGATAAAGTTGGCCGGACGCTTCTGCAAAAACGCCATAACGCCCTCGGCAAAATCGGCGCTGCGGCCTGCCGCCATCTGGTTACGCCGCTCGACCATCAGCCCTTCGGTCAGCGACTTGTCCATGCAGTCGCGGATGCCGGTGCGGATCAGGGTCAGTGCCCTGGTTGGCCCGGCCGCCAGCTTGCGGGCGATTTCGGTTGTGCGGTCCATCAGGCGGTCGTCCTCGACCAGCTCAGAAATCATACCCCAGTCATAGGCCTGCTCGGCGGGGATGCGCTCTCCAAGCATCATCATCCGGGTTGCGCGGGCGCGCCCGATCATGCGCGGCAGCATCCAGGTCGATCCCACATCCGGCACCAGCCCGATGTTCACGAACGCCTGCAGGAAATAGGCTGACTTGGCGGCGACGATGATATCGCCAGCCAGCGCAAACGAGCAGCCCGCACCGGCAGCAGGGCCATTCACCGCAGTCACCAACGGCACCGGCAGTGCGAACAAGCGTTCCAGCAGCACGTTGAAATGGGTTTCCAACACCCGCCCGGCGTCGATCGGGCCGCTACCGCTGCTGCCACCGCCGGCGGAACCGCCAGCCAGATCCGCGCCCGAGGAAAAACCGCGCCCGGCGCCCGTCAGCACCAGGCAGCGCGCCTTTGAAACGCCGTCGCGAAGATCGTCGACCGCGCGGATCATTTCAGCGATCACTTCGGTGTTCAGGCTGTTCAGCCGGTCGGGCCGATTGATCGTCAGCGTTGCGACGCCGTCTGCTTCTTCCCACAGGATATGCTGGTAGCTCAAATCTCGTCTCCCGGATGTCGTTGACCAAGCTGCTCTAGCGCGCGCGGTGGCAATCGTGCCGCTCGGCAAATGGCGAGGGTCGCGACCGCCCTCAGGCGTCCGGCCGCGCGCTTACCAGCAGGAACGCAGGCACACCCTCGGCGCCGAAACCTGGCGCGTCGGCCGCCTCGCGCGGCGGCGCACCACGATGCGTCCGCTCGGGCCGGCGCGCGGGCCTTTCCCGTGCAACCGCCGGTTCGGTATCCGCGCGGCCACGTTCACCGGCCTTGCTGCGGGTGTTACGATCTGCGGGCGCCGCGCTCTTGTCGTGCGCGGGCCTGTCACGCGTTGGCCTGTCGCGTTTTTCCATCTCACGCGCAGGCGCAGCCTTGCGGTCGGGATGCCGCTCGGGGTGCTTCTCCGCCTGCCCCGCCTCCAGTGGTTCCAGCCTCGGGATTTTCTGGCCCGTCAGCTTTTCCACATTCGCGATGGCTTCCTCGTCCTCGGGGGCGACGAAGGTGATCGCCACGCCCTTCTGGCCCGCCCGCCCGGTGCGGCCGATGCGATGCACATAGTCGTCGGGGTGCCACGGCACGTCGAAATTGAAGACGTGGCTGACACCCTTGATGTCCAGCCCGCGCGCGGCAACGTCGGATGCCACCAGAATATTGATTTCGCCGTCGCGGAAGCGATCCAGCTCGCGGATACGATCGGACTGTTCCATGTCGCCGTGAATCTGTCCGGCGGCGAACCGATGGCGCTTCAGGCTGGAAGCAAGGTCGCGCACCGTCGTCTTGCGGTTGCAGAAGATGATGCTGGTTTTCACATCCTCCTGCTTCAGGAAGTGCCGCAGCGCCTCGCGTTTGGCGCGCTGGCCAACGCCGAGCAACGACTGGGTGATGTCCTTGTTGGTGGTGGCCGGACGCGCAACCTCGACGGTTTTCGGGTTCGACATGAAGCGGTCCGCCAGCTTCTTCACCGGCGGCGGCATCGTGGCGGAAAACAGCAGCGTCTGCCGTTCGGGCCGCAGCAGCGCGCAGATCCGCTCGACATCAGGGATGAAGCCCATATCCAGCATGCGGTCGGCTTCGTCGATCACCAGTACATCGACGCCCGACAGCAATACCTTGCCACGGCCATGCTGGTCGAGCAGCCGGCCGGGCGTTGCGATCAGCACATCGACACCCTTTTCCAGTGCGCGATCCTGATCGCCAAAGGCAACGCCTCCGATCAGCAGCGCCATCGAAAGCTTGTGATACTTGCCGTATTTTTCAAAATTTTCGGCAACCTGCGCCGCAAGTTCGCGGGTCGGCTCCAGGATCAGGGAACGCGGCATCCGCGCCCGGCTACGGCCTTCGGCCAGAATATCGATCATCGGCAGCACGAAGCTTGCCGTCTTGCCGGTGCCCGTCTGGGCGACGCCGATCAGATCCTTGCCCATCAGGACGGGCGGAATTGCGGCTGCCTGAATCGCAGTCGGTTCATCATAGCCGCTATCGGCGACGGCTTTCAGCAGGGCGTCAGACAGGTGCAGATCGGAAAAGGGCAAGGCATTTACCTAGGTTTGGCCGCGCGAAATCCACGGCACGACGCGTCGCGCCATACAGTTTGCAGCGACGATTGGAAAGAGTTGCGGCCAATCCGGCGCCACCGGAAAGAAAAAGGGGGAGGCGGATGGCCGCCTCCCCCCTTGAAACCCGTGCGGGTTCCGCTGGTCGATCAGAACTTGAACCCGGCCATCACGCCGTAACGCCGGGGTTCCAGCGTGAAGACGTTGGTGAAGTTCCCCGACGAGGCGTCCGTCGAGTAGATGCCGGTGATCGCGCTGTTGTTGGTGATGTTCTGCACATAGGCGCGCAGGAACCAGCGTTCGTCGGCAGCGTTCAACTGCACCTGCGCGTTCAGCACCACATAGGATTCGATCCGCGTGCGGTCGGTGTTGAAGATACTGCCGAAGCTTTCGCCGTTGAACGCAAGGTCGGCGCGCGGCACCAGCGTCATGCCGTTGTTGAATTCCTCGGTCCACTGGATGCCGGCCGACACCTTGTATTCCGGCGCCTGCGGCAGGCTGTTGCCCCGGATGTTGTTGGCAACGCCGGGGCTGAGCACCTCGACGCCTGATGCCGCCGCACTTCCGGCCAGAACATCGCAGAGGCCGAATGCGCCGGTCGCGCCGTTGATGCCGCTGTCCGACGGGAAGGCAACCGGGCCGCGCAGCCCAAGTGCCGCGTTCACCGCAGTCACATAGCCGTTCGACAGCGCCGCGCCGCCTGCACCCTTCGGGATCACAGCGCAGTTCGAACCGTTCGACAGATCCTTGACGATGACCGCATCCGAACGCCCGCCCGACGGATCGAACGGATCCGCCAGATATTTGTCCGACGAAACGCGGGTATGCAGATAGGATGCGCTGATGTTGATCGCCAGCGGCGGGATCGGCCGGATGATGCTTTCCAGCTCGAGGCCCCAGATGTTCGCATCCACGTTATCGTTCACCGCAGTCCGCGCGATGAAGCGGGCAAGTTGCAGGCCCTTGTATTTGTAATAGAAGGCCGTTGCATTCAGTTGCACCCGACCATCGGCGAAACGGTTCTTCGAGCCGATTTCGAAGGCGTCGATGAATTCCGGCGCGAACGTATCCGACACCTGGAAGATCGGTTGCAGCGGCGGGTTGATGCCACCAGATTTATAGCCCCGCGAATAAGACGCATAGAGCAGATTGTCGTCGGTGATCTTGTAGTCGATCACGAAACGGCCGGTCAGTTCCTGGAAGGATACATTGCGTTCCTGCCACGGCTGGTTGCCGAGTTTGCCGGGATCCGCATCAAAATCGCCGAAATGCGGCGAATCGAACGCATTGCCGATGTTGGTCGGCGCCAGGAAGCTCAGCAGCGTCGAGCGGGCGCGGACATATTTCTTGTCGTTGTTGAGGCGCAGACCAACCGTCAGCTTCAGCTTGTCGGTGACATCATAATAGGCCTCGCCGAAGATGCCCCAGCTATTCAGGGTGTAGCGGTCGGTATGGTTCCGATAGAGCGGCGGTCCGAGGATGACATTGCCGAGCGCCGGATTACCAAGCGCGCTTGCCGCACCCAGTATGCCCGACGAATAGTCCAGCGTGAACGCATTCACATAGTAGCTGTTCTCGGGCATGACCATGTTGTTGTAGGTGGCACCCAGCAGGAAGTTGAACGGCCCGTCGAACTTCGAGGAAACGATGCCTTCAACGGTCCAGGCGTGGCGCCGTTCGTTCGAGCGGTCGAAATCCTGCGGTGTGGCCGAACACAGGCTGCGGCCTGCATAGGCCCCCATGCCGTTCGGATCAGTGAGCGATGTGCAAAGATCGCCGTTCGGGCCATTGGGCATCAACGCATTCGCCATCGGCCGGAACTGCGGCAGCACCGCTGCATAGCCAGCCAGATGTTGCAATGCGGGCGCGAACAATGCCCGGTTCATCACCGACTGGTTATAATCCTGCGAACTATTGACCGAGTTCTGCTGATACTGGCCCGAAAGCTTGGCCCTGATACCGCCGAAGTCGTGTTCGATCTTGCCTTGCACCTGGATTTCATCGGCAAAATATGTCGGCGCATAGTCGGAATAGATTTTACGCGGATCCGCCGGGTTCAGCATGCCGGAATAGACATCCTTGCCGTAGATGCTGGCAAGCCCGAAGTCATGGAAGAAGGGACCGCCGGCTATCGCCAGAAATTCCTTCGAGGACAGGGTGCTGGCAAGCGTCGAATTGGCGTTGGTGAATGAATATTCCCGCCGGCCCGGCAGGCAGCCCAGGACTCCCGTAGGGTCCGTCTGGCACATCAGCTTCTGGACGCGCATCCGGTCGTCCTTTTCGCGGAAGTAATAGCCCATCACGTCGACCGTGGTGTCGGGTGTGGGCTCCCAGCGGATCGAACCGCGCAGCGCGAACATGTCGCGCCCGTC
This sequence comes from Sandaracinobacteroides sp., assembly GCF_057137845.1. Classification (NCBI taxonomy): domain Bacteria; kingdom Pseudomonadati; phylum Pseudomonadota; class Alphaproteobacteria; order Sphingomonadales; family Sphingosinicellaceae; genus Sandaracinobacteroides; species Sandaracinobacteroides sp. Next base: position 10,121 of record NZ_DBNHFX010000183.1, read on the forward strand.
ATAGCTGTCGCCGTTGAACAGGTTCTTGGTATAGCCGTCACGCTTCAGGTAGAAACCCGCCGCGCGTATCGCCAGCGTGTCGCCGATCGGCACGTTCACCATGCCCTGCAAGCGGATTTCGTTGAAATTGCCGTAGCCTGCCTCGCCCGAGGCCTTGAACCGCTGCATCACCGGCTTGGCAGTCACGAAGTTGACGACGCCCGACGTGGCGTTGCGCCCGAACAGCGTGCCCTGCGGCCCGCGCAGCACTTCCACCCGTTCCAGATCGAAATATTCAGTCTCGAAAATACGGGTACCGAACAGCGGCAGGTCGTTCATGTGGATGGCGGTGGCGCTGTCGCAGGTCACGCCGGTGCACAGGTCGCCGACGCCGCGAATGGTAAAACTGGCGGCGGTGAAATTGCTTTTCGAGAAGGTGACATTGGGCAGTGAAAGCTGCAACTGGTTGGCGTTGTTGATCTGCTTTTCCGTCAGCGCCTCAGACGAAAACGCCGACACCGCGATCGGCACGTCCTGCAGGCTTTGCGCCTGCCGCTGCGCGGTGACGACAATGTCCTGAATGTCTCCAGCCTCGGCGGTTTGCGCGTGTGCGGCAAAACCCAGCAGACCATGCACCGAAACGGCGGAAATCAGTGCCGTACGGATCGTGGCTTTCATCGAAATCATTGCAATCTCCCTCGCGCCGATGCGGGCGCATTTCCCCTTCGCCAGTTTGCCCGAAAGAAACTTCCGGCAAGACGGCCAAGTTTTCGGCCATGCCGGATACC
>NZ_DBNHFX010000184.1:0-7320 GCF_057137845.1 Sandaracinobacteroides sp.
GATTTCGCCTATGAAGTCAGCCGCAGCCTTGCGGCCTGCGAAGGCGCGCTGCTGGTGGTCGACGCCGCACAGGGCGTCGAGGCGCAGACCTTGGCCAACGTCTATCAGTCGATCGAGCATGACCACGAGATCGTGCCCGTCATCAACAAGGTGGATCTGCCCGCCGCCGAGCCGGAAAAGGTGAAGGCGGAAATCGAGGAGGTGATCGGTCTCGACGCTTCGAACGCGGTGATGACCAGCGCCAAGACCGGGCTTGGCATTCACGATGTGCTGGAAGCGATCGTCGCCCGCATCCCGCCGCCAAAGGGCGACCGGAACGCGCCGCTGAAGGCGATGCTGGTGGATAGCTGGTACGACCCGTATCTGGGCGTGGTGATTCTGGTGCGGGTGATCGACGGTGTGATCCGCAAGGGCCAGCAGGTGAAGTTCATGGCCGGCGGCACCGAGCATCTGATCGACCGGGTGGGTGCATTCCGCCCCAAGATCGAACAGTTGCCGGAACTGGGACCGGGCGAAATCGGCTTCATCACCGCGCAGATCAAGGAAATCGCGCAGGCCCGCGTCGGCGACACTGTCACCGATGTGAAGAAGCCTGCGGGCGAGGCGCTGGCGGGTTTTCGCGAAGTGCAGCCGGTGGTGTTCTGCGGGCTGTTCCCGACCGACGCCAATGACTTCGAAAAGCTGCGCGATTCGATCCAGAAGCTGCGCCTGAACGACGCCTCGTTCAGCTTCGAGATGGAGACTTCGGCAGCGCTGGGCTTCGGTTTCCGCTGCGGATTCCTTGGGCTTTTGCATCTGGAAATCATCCAGGAACGCCTGAGCCGCGAATATGACCTGGACCTGATCACCACGGCGCCGTCGGTCGTCTATAAGGTGCACATGACGGACGGCACGGTGCACGAACTGCACAACCCGGCCGACATGCCCGACGTGGTGAAGATCGACCACATGCAGGAACCGTGGATCGAAGCCACCATCTATGTGCCCGACGAGCATCTGGGCGCTATCCTGAAGCTGTGTCAGGACCGGCGCGGCATCCAGAAGAACCTGACCTATGTGGGCGGGCGGGCGCAGCTTACCTACGAACTGCCGCTGAACGAAGTGGTGTTCGACTTCTACGACCGGCTGAAATCCATCAGCCGCGGCTACGCCAGCTTCGACTATCACCAGACCGGATACCGCGAGGGCGATCTGGTGAAGATGTCGATTCTGGTGAACGGCGAGCAGGTCGATGCGCTGTCGATGATCGTCCACCGCGACGCCGCCGAAGCGCGCGGCCGCCACATGTGCGAGCGACTGAAGGACCTGATCCCGCGCCACCTGTTCAAGATCCCGATCCAGGCCGCCATCGGCGCCAAGGTGATCGCGCGCGAAACCATCGCCGCGCTGCGCAAAGACGTGACCGCCAAATGCTATGGCGGAGACATCAGCCGCAAACGCAAACTGCTGGAAAAGCAGAAGGAAGGGAAGAAGCGCATGCGCCAGTACGGCAGCGTGGACATCCCGCAGGAGGCATTCATCGCCGCCCTCAGGATGGGGGACGAATAACCGGGAGGAAGGATATGGCCGGACGGGTTCAGGGCAAGGTGGCGCTGGTGACGGGGGCGGCCAGCGGTCTGGGCGCGGCAACCGCCCGTCGGCTGGCCGAGGAAGGCGCCGCCGTGCTGCTGACCGACCTAGATGTGGCGGGCGGCGAGGCCGTCGCCCACGCGATCGCAGAGGCCGGGGGCCGCGCGGCCTTTCATGCCCAGGATGTCAGCCGCGAGGAGCATTGGGGGGCGGTCGTCGCCGAAGCGAAGCGCCTGTTCGGTGCGCTGCATGTGCTGGTGAACAACGCCGGCATCGCCCAGAGCTCGCAACCGCTGCTTGCCATGAGTTTCGAAGACTGGCGCCGGGTGCAGGCCGTCAATCTGGACGGGGTGTTTCTGGGGTTGCGCCATGCAGGCGGGCTGATCGCGGCGTCGGGCGGCGGTTCGGTCGTCAATCTGTCGTCGGTGCTGGGGAAGGTCGGGCTGCCGGAAGCATCGGCCTATTGCGCGTCGAAGGGCGGCGTGGCGCTGTTGACGAAGGCCGTGGCGCTGGAGTGGGCGCCGCTAGGGATTCGTGTGAACAGCGTGCATCCCGGCTTCATCGAGACGCCGATGGTGACGAACGCCCTGCACGCCGCCGCAGACGGCAATGAAAAGCGGGTACAACTGATGATGGCCCATGCACTGGGCCGCTTCGGCGTGCCGCGCGAAATCGCCGACGCCATATTGTTTCTTGCCAGCGACGAATCCGCCTTCATGACCGGCGCGGAACTGGTGGTGGACGGCGGCTATACCGCCCACTGACGGCTATTCCCGGAGCCGTGGTGGCGGCTCCGGGATGCCAACTCAGCCGCTCAGCCGCTCAGCCGAGCGTGACCAGTTTCCGGTTCCGCCGGCGCATCGATGCGCCGACCATGCCGAAGCCCGCGATCAGCATCGCCCAGGTGGCCGGTTCCGGGATGCCCGGCTGCGGACCGGGCGTGCTGGAGCCGAAGGTGATGTCGTCGAAGACGATCTGGTTGGCGACGCCGCCGAACGCAACCGAATGCGCCGTGCCGGAGAAATTGATGCCGCTGGCCGAGAACGGGCAGAAGCCTGCGCTGTAACCGGGGCAGTTGCCGGCGTTCGGCGTCAGGTTCAGCACGCCCAGCACGTTGCCGGTGCCGTTCAGCCCGTCATAAACCGTGACCGAACCGGAATAGGAGACCGAGACATAGTTGAACGAGAAGCCGGTATCGAAACCCGCCGCCACGTTCATGAATGTTTCGTTCCCCGTCAGGAAGAACAGGCCGCCCTTGGCCGAAGTCGGATCGCCGACGCCACCGCGCGACGTGTTGGAGCAGTAGTCGTTCTGCGAGTTCAGGCAGATCGCCAGCGCGTTGCGGCCGAACGAGATACCGTAGTCGGTGCCGCTGGTGCCGTCGCTGCTGGTGCCGCCATTGTAGAATTCCAGAATATTGGCGTAGCTCGACGACGGATAGGTGGCGTTGATGTTCTCGAAGTTCAGGCTGATAACCGCCGCATTCGCGGTGCCAGCCGCACCGGCCATCAGCATGCCGGCAAGCATTCCCTTGATGATCTTCATGATCGTGCCCTCCTGTTGCGCAGCATTGCTGCTGGAACCTTTGGACATTCAAGATTCGTGCCAATCCTGACACTGAAGCTATTCCATTGGATTCTCGCAGAGTTTCTGGCGATCGGGATGGGCCGGAACGGCAAATCTGTAAAAATTCCTGACAATGGGCGGGTGTCCGTGGTGCTGCGGATGATTGCCCCGGGGTCGTTTCGGCGGCCCCGGGGCCTCTTCCAACCCTGGGGAAGAGCACTGGTTCGGGGGAACAGGCCAGCAAGATTGGTGCCAGACGGTGCGCCGACGCCAAGGCACTGAGGCCGTACAGCTTCCTCGGTCGGGCCACCTGAATTGTGGTGAATATCCGTAAACCATGCCGACAGTTCTGCCGGCGGGCAGCAGGTCAGCGCCGGTCCAGCACCCGCCCGGCCCAGACCGCCAGATAGAGCAGCGGGATCGCCAGCACCCAGACGACCGCCTTCGCCGCAAGCTGGCCGCCGATCACCGGTGGCAGCGCAAACACGCCGTAAAAGGCAACCGTCACGAAGATCATCGTGTCGACCGTCTGCGCCACCAGTGCTGCAACCGTCGCCCTGAGCCAGAGCATGTGGCCGCCGGGCTTTCCGCGCATCCAGGTGAAGATCGAAACATCGAGCGTCTGCGACACGCCATAGGCGACGATGCCGGCCAGAATCAGCCGCACCGATGCGCCAAGCACCTCTTCGGCGGCGGCCTGACCGCCCCAGCCCTGCGCCGGCGGCAGCGCCAGCACCAGTTGCAACAGCCCGGCCGACACCAGCAGCGGCACGAAGCCCATGAACACCATCCGCTGCGCGACCGGGCGGCCGTGCAGTTCGGCGGTTGCGTTCACCGCGACGATCGCCAGCAGAAAGCCGAACACGCCGCCCGGCACCGCCAGTGGCGCCATGCCTGGCAGCGCCAGCCGGATCAGCTTGAAGCCCATGACGCCGGCCACCACCAGCAGCCCGCCATAAAGCACGGCATAAAGCTGCAACGAGCGCGGGACGGCAAGGCCCCGATCCTGCGTTGCGCCGTCTTCCGCCATCACGCCACCCCCTCGCGCATACGGTCGCCCAGATAGAGGAACCGCGCCGACAGCGCCCCCCCCGAAAGCAGGCTGGCCAGAATCACCGCATGGATGATGCCCTCAAGGCCGCCGTTCCTGTGCACGCCCAGCCACCAGCCCAGCGGCAGCATCACCAGCACATAGGATACCATGTGCATCCATGTCGCCCACCAGATGTCGCCGCGCGCGCGCAGGGCATTCGCCGACACCACCTGCGCCCCATCGACCATGAAAAACAGGCTGGCCAGCAGCATTGCCCCCGCTGTCAGTTCCAGAAGCGCCGGATCGTCGGTATAGGCCCGCACCACCAGCCGGGCGTCGAAGAACACCAGCACCGTCAGCAGCGCCAGCGCCGCAAGCGCCACCGTCATGCCCATGCGCCACGCCTTTCGCACGCCGGCGATGCTGCCGGCGCCCACTGCCCGCGCCACCAGCACCGACGTTGCCGCAGCGATCCCCATCGGCACCATGAACACCATGGCCGACAGGTTGATCACCACCGCCCAGCCAGCCACCACCAGCACGCCCAGTTGCGCTGCGACGAAGTTCATGCCGGAAAAGGCCCCGGCCTCGATGGCGTTGGATATGCCCGAGGCATAGCCGATGCGGCGCTGTTCGCTGGATTCGGCCCGGTCGTGCGGTTGCGCCACAAACAGGCCGGTGCCGCGGGCGGTGGGCCAGCGCCAGATCCAGGCCGCCAGCATCAGCATCAGCGCCGTGCGGGCGACCAGCGTGACCCAGCCCGCCGCCACCGCGCCCGTTACCGGAAACGGCGAATGCCCCGGCACCACCCACAGGGCCAGCGCCAGATTGATCGCGTTCGCCACCCACATCGCCACCATCGGCACGTGCGGTTTGCCATGCGCTTCCAGCCAGAACCACATGGTGTCGGCCAGCAGATAGGGCGTCAGGCTTAGCGAGAACACCAGCAGGGCCGCCGTCGCGCCACGGGCAAGGGCTGGTTCCAGCCCCATGTGCGACAGGGCGAACGGTCCCGCAAGCAGCAGCGCCAGGGTCGAGAAGATGCCGATCTTCAGCGCATAGGAAAGCCCGCGCCGCAGCACTGCGCCGGTGCGTTCGGGCCGGCCGGCGCCGATGTGGCGCGCAGTCACCACCTGCACGCCCATCAGCAGGCCGATACCGGCCACCAGCACGGTGACGGTCGGCGCCCAGCCAAGGGCGTGATAGCCAAGCTCGGTCGAGGAATAGCGCCCGACGACGATCGCATCGGTAAGGCCCATCGCCATGATGCCAAGGCGCGACAGCACGTTCGGCCCCGCCAGCCGCAGCAGCTCGGTATAGGTGCCTTCCGGCGCACCGGCGGGAATATTGCTGGTCGCTTCCATCGAAGCGCCGCAACTAGCAGGCGTTTGCCGTTGCGCAAGTCGCTCCGGCGTCCTAGCAGACCCGACGACCAGCATCACCAGCAAAGGAATCCCATGTCGAGCGCGAACGTCTCCGCCGAGCAGTTGAAACTTTTCATCGAGCGTATCGAGAAGCTCGAGGAAGAAAAGCGCGGTGTGGCGGACGACATCAAGGACGTCTATGCCGAAGCCAAGGCCAACGGCTATGACGTGAAGACGATGCGCTCGATCGTGCGTTTGCGCCGGATGGACAACAATGCCCGCGCAGAAATGGAGGCGCTGCTGGATACCTACAAGGCGGCGCTCGGGCTGGAATATTAGGCCCGTCGGCGGCCCGACGAGGGGCCAGACGAGGGGCCGGGCGAGGAGGGGAGGAGGATCGCCATGCACACCGATTTCACGCTGAACGGCGCGGCGCACAGCGCCGAAGCCGCCGACGAGACCCTGCTGGCGGATTATCTGCGCGACGATCTTGGCCTGACCGGCACCCACATCGGCTGCGACACCAGCCAGTGCGGCGCCTGCCATGTGTTCGTCGACGGCGTGGCGGTGAAGGCCTGCACCACGCTGGTCGCGACGCTTGGCGGCGCCGATGTCCGCACCATCGAGGGGCTGGGCAAGGCGGACGCGCTGCATCCCATGCAGGAAGCGTTCCGGCGCAACCACGCGCTGCAATGCGGCTTCTGCACGCCCGGAATGGTGATCGCCGGGATCGACATGGTGCGCCGCCACGGCCACGAGCTTGACCCGGATCTGATCCGCCGCGAGCTGGAAGGCAATTTCTGCCGCTGCACCGGCTATCAGAACATCGTCGCCGCCATCGCCGATGGTGCACGGCACATGGGCGGAGAATGATCCGATGATGCCGTTCCGCCTCGTCCGCCCGGCAACGCTTGCCGAAGCCCAGTCGGCCTTTCGGGGCGACGCCGCCTGGCTTGCCGGTGGCCACACGCTGATCCCCGCGATGAAGTCGCGGCTGCGCAGCGTCGAGACCCTGATCGACCTGTCGGCCCTGCCTGGCCTCGACAGCATCGCCATCGATGGCGACGGGCTGGCGATCGGCGCGATGACGACCCATGCCGCCGTTGCTGCCGATCCGCTGGTTGCCACCCGCCTGCCCGCGCTTGCGGTGCTGGCGGCGGGCATCGGCGATCCGCAGGTCAGGAACCGGGGCACGATCGGCGGGTCGGTTGCCAACAACGACCCGGCGGCCGATTATCCGGCAGCCGTGCTGGCGCTGGATGCGGTCGTCGAAACCAGCCACGGCGCCCATGCGGCCGAAGATTTCTTTCAGGGCATGTTCGCGACAGCGCTTGCTGATGGTGAACTGATCACCTCGGTGCGCTTGCGCCTGCCCGAGGCCGCCGCTTATGCAAAGCATCCGCACCCGGCCAGCCGCTATGCGCTGGCGGGCGTGTTCATCGCCCGCTTTGCCGATGGCCACCGGGTTGCCGTAACCGGCGCCACCACAGGCGTGGTGCGCTGGCAGGAAGCCGAAGCCGCGCTCGATTCGGGCGGCTCGCTGGCCGGGCTTGCGCTTGCGCATGAAGATCTCTCGTCGGATATCCATGCCAGTGCCGAATTTCGCGGGCATCTGGCCGGGGTGATGCTGCGCCGGGCTGCCGCCGCTCTGGCCTGAGTCGCATGCGTTTTCGCCCTTGGCGGAGCATGCGCTGAGGCGCTAAGGCGCTCGGTCATGGCAGGTCATTCCAAGTTCAAGAACATCATGCACCGCAAGGGTGCGCAGGATGCGAAACGCTCGAAGCTGTT
>NZ_DBNHFX010000185.1:0-6557 GCF_057137845.1 Sandaracinobacteroides sp.
TTTTTCATTGCCGGTGCACCCGCACGGGCCGAACTGCCTGATCGTCAGATCGGCAATGCCGTCGTGTACTTCGTCTGCGACAGCGCGAAATGCGAGGAGGCGCCGCCGACTGACGGGTGGTCCAGCAACACCCGCATCAGGAAATGCTCATAGTCGGCGACATCGGCCGCCACCACGCGCAGCAGATAGTCCCAGTCCCCCGACATCGAGTAGCACTCCATGATCTCGCGCCGTTCGCGCACGAAATCCTCGAATGCGGTGCGCACGTCGCGGGCATGCGAACGGACGCGCACGTTGCACAGCACATTGACCCGCCGCCCAAGCGCCTGCGCATCCAGCAGCCGCACCGCCGGCCCAAGCACGCCTGCCGCCTCCAACGCCTTCACCCTTCGCCAGCACGAGGCGGGCGAACTGCCGACACGCTCGGCCAGTTCGGCGTTGCTTAGCAGCGCGTCTGCCTGCAACTGGTTCAGGATTCGCCGATCGATCGCATCTAGGTTCATGCGTTTCAATATCTGCAGAACTATGAAACATGCAATTCACTAATTTGCTTGATACAGCGCAGAATGATAGGATTTTGCGAATAGTCCGTGTCATTGTCGCAAGATGTCGCACGCTCTGCCAGACCGCCCGGCCAGCATCGCCGGGGATTGGACGATCCCGCAGGACTGGCAACGCTACAGCCCTGCCGAACATGCGATGTGGGACCGCCTGTTCGCGCGTCAGGTGGCGTTGCTGCCCGGCCGCGTGGTGCCGCAGTTCATGGACGGGCTGCGCCTTCTGAACATGGCGAAGCCCGGCATTCCGGATTTTGCGGATCTTTCCGAACGCCTTGAAAATGTAACCGGATGGCAGGTGGTCGCGGTTCCGGGCCTTGTGCCGGATGACGTATTTTTCGAGCATCTTGCCAACCGCCGCTTCGTCGCCGGCCGCTTCATCCGGACGCCCGAACAGATCGACTATCTGCAAGAGCCAGACATCTTCCACGACGTATTCGGCCATGTGCCGCTGCTCGCCGATCCGGTGTTTGCCGACTATATGCAGGCCTATGGACGGGGCGGTCTGCGCGCAAACGGCCTTGGGGCGATCGGGCGGCTGGCGCGGCTTTACTGGTACACCGTCGAATTCGGGCTGATCCGCGACGGCGACCATCTGCGGATCTACGGCGCCGGCATCGCTTCGTCGCATGCGGAATCGATGTTCGCGCTGGATGATCCGTCGCCCAACCGCATCGGCTTTGATCTTGGCCGCGTCATGCGCACCCCATATCGGATCGACGACTTCCAGCAGACCTACTTCGTGATCGACAGTTTCGACGACCTGCTGCGCCAGACCCTCGAAGCCGATTTCGAGCCGCTCTACGCCAGGCTGCACGATCTGCCGGATATCGGGATCGAGGCGATCCAGCCCGGCGACACCGTGATTGCGCGTGGCACCCAGGCCTATGCGCGCGGCAGGCGGAACCCATGAAAACAGGAGCGTAGTTGCAATGAACATCGTGCCGAATACCCAGCCAGCCCAGACCGGCGATGCCGCGCCGAACCCGCTTGGGTTGAACGGCTTCGAATTCGTCGAATTCACGTCGCCCGATCCCGCCGAAATGGGCGCGCAGTTCGTGGCGCTTGGCTTCACCCCGACGCACCGCCACCCGACAAAGAACATCACCCGCTACAAGCAGGGCCGGATCAACCTGATGCTGAACCGCGACGAGGCCGGGCGTGTCGCGTCGTTTCGCGGCGAACACGGGCCATCGGCCAGCGCGATGGCGTTTCGCGTAGCCGACCCTGCCGCAGCGATGGTCTGGGCGCTGGAACATGGCGCCAAGCGAACCTCCGAGGACGACACCGTCATTCAGGGTATCGGCGGATCATATCTCTATTTCATCCGCGACGGCGAGGATCTCTATCGCGACTGGGCCGCGTTCCCCGGCTGGCGCGAGGCGGAAGCGGCAAACAATGTCGGCCTCGATCTCCTCGACCATCTGACCCACAATGTCCGCCGTGGGCAGATGCGGGTCTGGAGCGAATTCTACCGGACCCTGTTCAATTTCGAGGAACAGAAGTTCTTCGACATCGAGGGCAAGGCCACCGGGCTGTTCAGCCAGGCGATGATCGCGCCGGACCGGGCGATCCGCATCCCGCTGAACGAGAGCAAGGACGACAACAGCCAGATCGAGGAATTCATCCGCGAATATAACGGCGAGGGTATCCAGCATCTGGCGCTGACGACGAACGACATCTACGCGACCGTCGAGAAGCTGCGCCAGCGCGGCGTGCGCCTGCAAGACACGATCGAGACCTATTATGAACTGGTCGACAAGCGTGTTCCGGGGCACGACGAAGATCTGGAACGGCTGCGACGCAACCGCATCCTGATCGACGGCAGCGCCCAGAACGGAGAGGGGCTGCTGCTGCAAATCTTCACCGAGCCGATGTTCGGGCCGATCTTCTTCGAGATTATCCAGCGCAAGGGCAATGAAGGCTTCGGCAACGGCAATTTTCAGGCGCTGTTCGAAAGCATCGAGCTGGACCAGATCCGGCGCGGCGTGGTGACGGTCAATGGCTGACCGCCTGCTGGCCGGTTTCGGCAATCATCTCGCCTCGGAAGCCGTGGCAGGCGCGCTGCCGCATGGGCGCAACTCGCCACAGCGCGTGGCGGGCGGGCTTTATGCCGAACAGCTTTCCGGAAGCGCCTTCACCGCGCCACGGCACGACAACCGGCATAGCTGGCTGTATCGCATGCGGCCGGCGGCCGAACATCCGCCGTTCCGCCCATATCAGCGAAAATCGCTGCTGCGTTCCGGCCCGTTCGACGAAATGCCCCCTTCCCCCAACCGGCTGCGCTGGAACCCGCTTCCGTGGCCTGCCGAAAGCGTCGATTTCGTGGACGGTCTGACGACCATCGCCGGCAACGGCGACGCCGACACCGGCGCGGGCTGCGGCGTGCATCTCTATGCCGCGAACCGTTCGATGGTGGATCGCGCCTTTTTCAGCGCCGACGGCGAACTGCTGATCGTGCCGCAGCAGGGCGCGCTGAGGATCGTTACCGAACAGGGCGTGCTGGATGTCGCGCCGCTGGCCATTGCCTTGATCCCAAGGGGCGTGCGCTTTCGCATAGATCTGCCGGAAGGGGTTGCGCGCGGGTATGTCTGCGAAAACTACGGCGCGCCCTTCCGCCTGCCGGAACTTGGCCCCATTGGTTCCAACGGCCTTGCCAACCCGCGCGACTTCGAGGCCCCGGCGGCGGCTTTCGAGGACATCGAGCGACCGACCGAAATCGTCCAGAAGTATCTGGGCAACCTCTGGACGACCACGCAGGCCCATTCGCCGTTCGACGTGGTTGCCTGGCACGGGACGCTGGCGCCGTTCCGCTACGATCTCGGCCGTTTCAACACCATCGGCACGGTCAGCTTCGATCACCCCGACCCGTCGATCTTCACTGTTCTGACGTCGCCCAGCGACACTGCGGGCACAGCCAACATCGATTTCGTGATCTTCCCGCCGCGCTGGATGGTCGCCGAAGATACGTTCCGCCCACCATGGTTCCACCGCAACGTCATGAGCGAGTTCATGGGCCTCGTCACCGGCGAATATGACGCGAAGGCCGATGGTTTCGTGCCCGGAGGAGCATCCCTGCACAACCGGATGGCGAGCCACGGGCCGGACGCCGCAACCTATGCGAAGGCGGTTGCCGCCAGCCTGAAACCCGAGAAGATCGACAACAGCATGGCCTTCATGTTCGAGAGCCGCTACGCATTCCGTCCGACGCGCTGGGCGATGGAGACGCCGTTGCTGCAACAGGATTACGACAACTGCTGGCAGGGTTTTGCCAAAGGCAACCCATCGGGCGGCCGCGCATGAACTGGTGGCAGACAGACGAAACGCACGACCCGAACCGCACAAGCTGGGTCGACAGCGCCAACGGCCACCCGGATTTTCCGGTGCAGAATCTGCCCTTCGGCGTATTCGCTCCCACCGGTGGCGCGCTGCGCATCGGCGTGGCGATCGGCGACGATATCCTCGACCTGTCGGCTTGCGCCACGCACGGTCTTCTGCCGGCTGATGCAGCGCTTCATGCCCGGCAGACCACGCTGAACGACCTGATGGCGCTGCCCCCCGGCCAGCGAAGGCAGTTGCGGCGACGCATCAGCGAACTGCTGATCGACACCCGGCATCGCCCGCATGTTGCTGATGCGCTGCACAAGGCGGATGCCTGCACGCTGCACCTGCCTGCCCGGATCGGCGATTACACGGATTTTTACGTGGGCATTCATCATGCAACCAATATCGGGCGACTGTTCAGGCCGGATAACCCGTTGCTGCCAAACTATAAATATGTGCCGATCGGCTATCATGGGCGGGCGTCTTCGGTCTGCCCGTCAGGGGTTCCGGTTCGCCGGCCGAACGGCCAGTGCAAGGCAGCGGACGCCGAAACGCCGACGGTCGGACCGACCGCGCGCCTTGATTATGAACTGGAACTCGGCGTCTGGATCGGGCCGGGCAATGCGCTTGGCGAACCCGTCGCGATTGCCGACGCCGCTTCGCACATCGCCGGCTTCTGCCTTTTGAACGACTGGTCGGCACGGGACTTTCAGGCGTGGGAATATCAGCCGCTCGGGCCGTTTCTGGCAAAAAACTTCCAGACGACGGTGTCGCCGTGGGTGATCACGCCCGAAGCGCTTGCGCCGTTCCGCATGGCCCAGCCGCCGCGACCGGCAGGCGATCCTGGGCCACTGCCCTATCTGGCCGCCGACGACGACCAGGCGCATGGCGCACTGGCGATCACGCTGGAAGTATCGCTAAGCACGGCCGCCATGCGGGCGGGCGGCCAGCAACCTGTCCGTTTAAGCCGGGGGCCTGCAAGCTCGATGTACTGGACGGTGCAGCAGATCCTTGCCCACCACACGATGAACGGCTGCAACCTTCAGCCCGGAGACCTGCTGGGCACCGGAACCATCTCGTCGCCGGGGCGGGAAGGCTTCGGCAGCCTGATGGAACTCTGCGACGGTGGCAAACAACCGATCCCGCTGCCGAACGGAGAGGCGCGCACCTTCCTGGAGGACGGTGACGAGATCACCCTGACGGGCAGGGCATCGGCGGCAGGCCATGTTCCAATCGGCTTTGGCACCTGCAGCGCACGAGTGATGCCCGCCCGATGACTGCGCCTGTTCTGCACGGCTACTGGCGATCGAGCGCAAGCTATCGGGTGCGCATCGCGCTGAACCTGAAAGGTGTCGGCTATCAACAGATCGGCCACGATCTCAGGGCGGGCGCGCAACGAGATCCGGCCTATCTGAAGCTGGCGCCGCACGGGCTGGTTCCCGCGATCGAGCATGACGGCCAGACCATCATCGAAAGCCCGGCGATCCTCGAATGGATCGATGCCTGCTGGCCCGAGCCGCCGCTGCTGCCCGCCGCACCGCTTGATGCTGCGATCGTCCGGGCGATGGGTGCGCTGGTTGCATGCGACATCCATCCGCTGAACAATCTGCGCGTGCTGAAGGCGCTGCGGGCGGACTTCGGCGCCACCGACCAGCAGGTGAACGCGTGGGTCGGCCGCTGGATCACCGAAGGGTTTACCGCGATCGAGCGCATGATCGAGGAACATGGCGGACGCCTCGCCTTTGGCGATACGCCAACCCTGGCCGACTGCTATCTGGTGCCGCAGGTTTATAATGCCAACCGGTTTTCCGTCGACCTGGCGCCATTCCCGCGCGTGCGTGCGGTGAATGACTTTGCGCTGACGCTGCCCGCGTTCGCCGCCGCCCAGCCGGACCGGCAACCAGACGCCAGCCAATAGTCTTTACTGGTATCTCGACAGCCGGTCATCGCGCGTTACAACAGTGCGATGGCAACGATTCAGGATGTCGCACGACTGGCTGGCGTCTCGACTGCGACGGTGTCGCGTGCGCTGGCGCAGCCCTCCCGCGTGACGAGGACGCTGCGCGAGCGGGTGATCGGCGCCGTCGACGAACTGGGCTATGAACCGAATGTCGCGGCGCGATCGCTGCGCACGGCACGTTCGTCGCGGATTCTGGTTTCCGTTCCGGATATTTCCAACGCATTCTATTTCAACGTGATCCGTGGCGCCGAGGAAGCAGCGCGGCAGGCCGGCTATTCGATCATTCTGGGCGACACCCGCAACGACCCGGACGTCGAGGATGAATATGCGGCGATGCTGAAGACAAAAGAGGTGGACGGCCTGCTGTTCCTTGGCGGCCGCATCCCCGAAACGCTGCGGCGCATGTGTGCAAAGGCAACGCCCGCGCCGATCGTCAATGCCTGCGAGCTAAGCCCGGATCTGGGTGTGCCGGGTGTCCATATCGACAACGAGGCGGCGGCGCGGGACGTCCTTACCTACCTCGTCTCGCTTGGGCATCGCCGGATCGGGGTTCTGTCGGGGCCGCTGGAAATCCTGCTCTGTCAGGAACGGCTCAGGGGCGCGCAGGCGGTTGCCGCCGAAGCGGGGCTGCCGCCGCTCGCGGTGCTGAGCGGCCCATTTTCGGTACAGACCGGCGAAGAACTTGCCCCGCAGTTGCTGGCGGCAACAGGCTGCAC
>NZ_DBNHFX010000186.1:0-8562 GCF_057137845.1 Sandaracinobacteroides sp.
GTTGCCCTGCCCGGCTTCCGACCCTAATTGCAAGCCATGACCGACGCAATCACCACCGCGCTGTCGCAGATCGCCGGTATCCTCGAGCGCATTGCGCCGCCTGCCACCACCGGCGCAAACCCAGCGACAGGCAGTGCCTTCCGATGGGATGGCCGCACCCTCCATGCGATCAACCGCCCCAATGTGCTGCCGCTGGATCGTTTCGCGGGCGTCGATGCGCAGACGGCCGCGCTAAGACAGAATCTTGGCGCCATGGCGCGCGGTGCGCCCGCGCACGACATGTTGTTGTGGGGTTCGCGCGGAATGGGAAAGTCCGCGCTCGTCCGGTCGGTTGCAGCCGAAGTGCAGGTGGCACTGGTGCAGGCGGCAGCCGACAGCCTTTCCACCCTGCCGCTGTTGTTCGAACGGCTGGAACCGACGGACCGGCCGTTTCTGCTGTTCGTCGACGATCTGGCGTTCACCGCGACAGACCCCGACGTGCGGGCGCTGAGATCGCTGCTGGATGGCGGCATTGCCGAGCGCCCGGCGAACGTCCGCATGGCCGTCACATCGAACCATCGTCATCTGGTCGAGCGCCCTCCGGCGGAAAGCCGCCACGCGCGCGATTCGATGGACGATCAGCTTGCGCTGGTCGATCGTTTCGGGCTGGTGCTGGGGTTCCACGCCCCCGATCAGGATAGCTGGCTGGAAATGGTCCGCCGCCATCTGGCGCCCGAGGGGCTGGCGCTGGACGAAGCCGACGCCATTGCCTTCGCACTGGCACGCGGCGGGCGCTCGGGGCGCACGGCGTGGCATTACCGCAACGAACTGCTTACCCGTCGCGCGACGGATGGCAGCACCGCTGCCTGAGCCGACATTCGGCATTGCGCCCTGCCCCATGCTCGGCAACAACGGCGCAACCATCCTGTTCATGAAGGGTCGCCGATGGCCGACGTCCTGTTCTATTCCACCGGCGAAATCTTCTGGGTAACCGACCCTCCCGAAAACCGGTCCGAACATATCGGCGTTCGGCCGGTGTTCCCGCCAGTGCCGCCAGACCGCTTCTTCACCTATGCGCGCGCCGCCCGGATGCTGGAAGCGCGCGGCCACCGGGTGATCGGCGCCTACGGCCGCCACCGGGAAGCGCATCGCAACGCGCGCGCCGCCGGCGCCGCCGGAGACCCGGAATGGCTTGCCCTTGCCGACCATCCACGCGCCGACCGGCTGGTGCTGGTGCTGATCGCAACCGAACAACCGGGCGACCGCTTCGGCCCGATGCCGTTCACCGCCGAGGAGCAGGAGGCGTTCCGGGCGTTCCGCGCAAGGGGCGGTGGCACCTACGTCATGTGGGACCATGGGCCGCTGGGACATGCAAGCCTCGACACGCTTGGGCTTGCAGGCCCGATCGAACCTGAACCTGCCGAACCGCTTCGCCCCGACGTCGTCCACAGCCTCGACTCGACGGACAGCCCGAGGACGCGCATCCAGGGCGTTCGCATGACTGCGGATGGCCCGGTGCCCGTCGATGTAGAGCTGTCGCTCGGCCCGCCCGCGGGCTATCTTCAGAAGATCGTTCCGGCGGAACTGGCATGGAAGCAGCCCGACGGCACGCCTGCCCCGTTCACGCCGCATCCGATCTTCAACGGTGTCGGATCGGGCGATGGAATCTGGATCCCCGCCCACGCCCACGAGGGGATATTCAAGGCTGGCGTTCACTACATGTATCGGCTGGACGAAAGCTGCCTGCCCGAAGGGGTGCGCCTGCTGGCCGTGCATGTGCCGCTGAACGAAACCAGCTTCAACGCCTTCCCGGTGATGGCGATCGAGCCGGGAGCCGGGAACCGTGGCGCAGTGCTGTGGGACAGCAGCTTCCACCACCTCGTCGACATCAACCTTGCAGCCGATGGCAAAGTCCCTTGGGAGCCATACGCCCCCTTCACCGCCGACAGCCTTTGGCAACCGCAGGTTCCGCCGGACCTGTTCAACCAGCGGCTGGAGGAAGGCCTTGCGCGCCTGTTCGGCAACGCGGTTGCGTGGCTTGGAAATGAATTGCAGGATCGGCGCAAGCTGCCGGCGGGCCGGCAGAACCATCCCGCCGACCGGCGCGCCGTTCCCGTCTTCAACTGACACCCTGTTCCCCAAGAACCACGAGGCATGAACCGATGAAAGCAATTGTTGCAGCCCTGCTTGCCGCCGCAAGCCTGCCCGTGCAGGCAGCCGATCTGAAGCCGTTGCAGGCAGCCGACCTCTATGACCTGCAACTGGTCAGCAATCCGGTGGTGTCGCCCGATGGCAAGCGCGTTCTGTTCACCCGCTACTCCTACGAGCGCGCGACCGACCGCAAAACCGGCGAGTTGTGGCTGGCGAACGTCGACAGCGCGGGCCGCATCACCGACCGGCGGCTGCTGGTCGGCCGCGATGTCGGGCCATCGCAATACAGCTTTTCGCCCGATGGCAGCCGCATCGCCTATGTCGCGCAGGCGCTTGGCCGCCCGCAACTGCATGTGATGGCGCTGGCTGAAGCCGTCGGCCGTCCGCTCACCACCGGCGAAATCGCTCCGCAGGGACCGGTCTGGTCGCCCGATGGCAGCCGCATCGCCTTCACCGGATGGGTAGAGGCAAAGCCCGCCGCCATCCCCGGCCTGCCGGAAAAGCCCAAGGGCGACGGTCTGAGCGCCGCACCCGACGCGAAGATCATCACCGACCTGTTCTGGCGCGCGGACGGTGTAGGCGAAATCAAGCCCGGCTCGAACCAGTTGTTTGTGGCCGACGCCGCAACCGGCGCAGTCACCCGGCTTACGGCCGGCGACAAAGACCAGATCGACGATGGGCGCCTCGGCTGGACGAAAGACGGCAAAGGCATCCTTGGTTCATTCACCGCCGACCCGATCAACGGTCCGCGCGAAAGCGACATCTACCTCTTTGCGGCCCAGCCCGGCAAAGACGGCAAACCACAGGCCGCCACGCGCATCACCTCGCGCGCTGGCAGCGAGGGGGCGCCGCAAGTTTCGCCGGATGGTCGCACCGTCGCGTTTCTTGGTTCGGCCGCATCGAACGAATTCTACGACATGCCCGAACTCTGGACGACGACGCTGACACCCGGAGGCCCGGTCAATCATCTGTCGAAATCGCTAGACCGGCCTATTGCCGATTTCGGCTGGGATGCCGACGGCCGAACGCTGCACATCCTCTATCACGATCAGGGAACCCAGCGGCTTGCGCGGATGGATGCATCGACCGGCGCGTCGACGGTCATGGTCCCGTCGGTTGGCGGCACCCGGCTTTACCTGCCGTCTGCAGGCGGACAGGCAGACTGCAATGGCGGCACCTGCGCCTTCACCACCGCCTTCACCGACCGGCCGGCGGGCTTGGGCCTCGCGCGCGGCAAAGGCCAGACCGACGGGCTGGACTTCAACGCTCGCTGGGCGGCCACGCGCAAGCCCGCCCGGATCGAGGAAGTCAGCGTGGCTTCGCGCGCCGACGGCAAGCGCGTGCAGGGCTGGATCGCCTTCCCGCCCGATTTCGACCCCGCCAAACGCCACCCGGTAATTCTGGATATCCACGGCGGGCCGAACACCGACTACGGGCCGTATTTCTCGGTCACGCATGGCCTGTATGCGGCGGCCGGTTATCTGGTGCTGTTCACCAATCCGCGCGGTTCGATCGGCTATGGCCGGGAATTCGCGAACGCAATCACCAATGCCTACCCAGGGCAAGACCACGACGATCTGATGACAATCCTCGATACGGTCGCTGCTCGCCCCTACGCCGATGCCCGGAATATGTTCATCGGCGGCGGGTCAGGAGGCGGGGTGCTGACGTTGTGGGCGATCGGCAAGGAGCCGGAAAAATTCCGGGCGGCCGCCGCCCTGCGCCCGGTCGTCGACTGGACGGACCAGGTGACGACGTCGGACGGAACCGCGTTCTTCATGAAGCACTGGATGGGCGCAACGCCCTGGGAACAGCCTGAACTGTATTTCAAGCGGTCGCCATTCAGTCTGTCGGGACAGATTCGCACGCCAACCATGCTGATCACCGGCGAAAACGACTATCGCACCCCGATCAGCCAGACCGAGCAGATGTTCGGTGCGCTGAAACTGCGTGGCGTCGAAGCACAGATGATCCGCCTGCCCGGATCGGGCCATGGGATGGGCCGGCCCTCGCAGTGGCTGCAATCTATTCTGGCGCCGATCGACTGGTTCAACCAGCACAAGGCCAAGTAGCAAGCGCAGGGGTTCATCCCGCGCCATTCGCGCGGAGTGAACCCCTGCCGGCCAGCGGCCTCAGTTGCTGGCGACCAGCTCCACGCGCGGCGCTGCCTCGGCGATCGGCGTGCCTGGCGCCCGATGGCAGAGCTTGCCATCGACTTGCCCGCCCTGTTCGATCGTCAGGGTTTCATAGGCGACGTCGCCTGAAATGCGGGCGCTCGCCAGCACCACAAGCTCTCGTGCTGTGATCGAGCCATCGACCCGGCCGGAAAGTCGGGCGGATTCTGCCGTAACCGACCCTTCGATCACGCTGTCGGCGCCCTGCACCAATGTCGCGCAGGTAACGTCGCCCTCTACGCGGCCATCGATGTGCAGGTCGGCGGCTGCCTTGATGTCGCCGCGAATGACGACGTCACCCGCCAGCACCGAGAAGCCGCCGCCCCCGGCCCGTGTGGCGGCTCTAGCCTGCTGCGGTGCGGCCGAGGATCCGTTCGCGGGCGTCTGCTTTGACTTCGAGAACATGGGCGTTTGCCTCCAGAAAGCGGCGCGGGTTCACCGCAGTGCCGTTGACGCGGACTTCGAAATGCAGGTGCGTGCCGGTTGACCGCCCGGTGGAACCCATGCGGGCGATGGCGTCTCCGGTGTGGACGGCCTGCCCTATGCGGGCGGCAAACCCCGAAAGGTGCGCGTAGCGCGTCATGATGCCGTGGCCGTGATCGACTTCGACGACATTGCCATAGCCGCTGCGCTGTCCGACGAAGCTGACCCGTCCCGGCGCTGCCGACCGGATCGGGCTGCCGTGGGCGCCGCGAAAATCAAGGCCTGCGTGCATGGCGCGGGCGCCGGTGAACGGATCGGATCGGGCACCGAAACCGCTGGTCAGCGCCATGCCATCGGCCGGCCTGCCGGACGGCAGCGCAACCAGCAGCGATTCCAGTTCTTCCAGCCGGTCGAGCATCGCGGAAAGCTTGTTTAGCGCCACGTCTCCGGGCAGTTTTGCTGCGCGTTTGCGCGACAGCGGCAGGAACGGTCCACCCTGCGCGCGCCTGTCGCCGGGGCGGATACCGACGGCCAGCAGCGCCTGTTCGGCCTGTGCCGTCCGCCGCGCGGTGGCTTTGGTCAGCGTATCGATGAACTGGTCCTGCCGGGCGCCGCTTTGTTTCAGCCGTTCGACTTCGCCCTTTGCGGCTTGCTGTGCGGCCTGCGCTGCCGCCGCTTTCGGCTGGTCCGTCGCTCCAAGCTCGGCCCCGGCCTGCTCATCCTCGCCGAAGTGGGCGCGGAACAACGTCTCGATGCGATCCTGCCGGGCATCAAGGCCATTGGCGATCTGCTCGACCGAACGACGCTCGGCGGCGACCCGTTGTTCGGCCACCTGCACGGCAGCGGCGCGCGCCTCGACATCCCGATGCTGCTGGCTTGCCCATGCCTGCCAGACCAGCAGTGCGGCGGTTCCGCCCGCCCAAGCGCTTAGCGTGAAAGCAGCAATACCCGCCGCCCGGCGCTGGGCACGTGCGGACAGCCGCAGATAGCGGACATGTCCTTGTGTACGCACGATAATCTCGTGGTCACGAAACAGATTGTTCCAGCGGCCGGAAATCAGTCCCCGGCTCCCGAAAAGTTGCACGAAGCGTAAGCCTCTCAGCCAAACCCCATCCCCATGGAGCGGTTAGCAGCGGCCTGCCTTCGATTCCGATTCCCCGCGCACGGATTCATGACGAATCGCCGCAGAATCACGGCAGGATGATGAATTGATGTAACATCCGCAGCATCACCGGTGCCTGCATGGCTGACTGCCGCCACTCATGGTTTGGCGCGCGATGCGAATTTCTGCATGAATTTCCGCACCTTGGGCGTAATGATCACCGTGCAATAGGGGTTATTGTCACCGATTCGGTCGAAATATTGGTGGTGTTCCGCCTCGGCTGGATACCACGGCGCAGACGGTTCGATCGTCGTCACCACCGGCGCCGGCCAGTCGGCCACCGCACGGGCAATTGCGGCCTTTGCCTCGCGGTTCTGGGCCTCGGTCTGCGGGAAAATGGCGCTGCGGTATTGCGGGCCGATGTCATTGCCCTGGCGGTTCAACTGGGTCGGGTCGTGTGTGCCAAGAAACACGTCCATAAGCTCGGCATAGCTGATGGTCTCTGGATCAAACGTCACCCGGATCGCTTCGGCGTGCCCGGTATCACCGCCGCAAACCTGCCGATAGGTCGGGTTTGGCACGTGGCCGCCGGTGTACCCGCTTTCCACCGAATGCACGCCGCGAAGCCGATCGAATATCGCTTCCGTGCACCAGAAGCAGCCCCCGGCAAGAACCGCAGTTTCCAAGCCAGCCATGCCCGCACCTTTCCTGATATATTCAGGTTATCGACATGGCGATTGCACGTCCGTCCGGCAATGAGGCTCGTGCGTGAAAAAGGCCGGCGGATTGCTCCGCCGGCCCATTTCATCGCCCGGTTCGATCAGGCGGCTGCGACCGCCCGGCGACGGCGCATCGCGCCACCGACAAGGCCGAAGCCCGCGATCATCATCGCCCAGGTGGCCGGTTCCGGCACCACGCCGCCGATCCATGCGGTATGGATATAGATCGGCACATAACCGCTGAATTCGCCGAAGCTGCTGTTCAGGGCATCATCGATATCGCCCCAGTCGGACCCGAACGACAGGCCATAGGAATTGATCGAGGCAAGCCTGCCATCGACGAAGGCAGGCCCACCGGAATCACCGCCGGCAATGCCGACTTCCATGTTGCCGATACCCTGCTGGCAATAGTTGGTCAGGCCCGACACCGCATAGGCGATCAGGCACGCCGTATCATTGGCGACCTTGCCGTTGTCGAGGTCGGAAATGAAGCTGTACTCGATATCGGCGGTGCCGAAGAAATTCTCGCCGTTGCCGTCGAGGTTGGTGAAGAAACCGCCGAAGTCGGAATTGCCCCAGGCATAGTCATAGATGTTTTCGCCCTGGCGCATGCGCCCGGTGCCAAGATCGGCGCCGACATTGCCGCCAGCCGACGAGCGCCGGCCATTGCCGACCACGTTGAACTGTTCGCCGGTCACGTCGCCGTTGGCATACAGGCCATAGACCTTGGCATAATCCGGCGCCGGCGCGGCGAGGCGCAGAACCGCAATGTCGTTCTGGTCGATTACTTCGCCGGTGTAGCCGGGGTTCACATAGATGTGGCTGACGTCGATCGCGACTGCGCCGACATTCGCATTGAAATCGTCTGCCGGGTTGAAGCGGACGAAATCAGGATCGGTGCTGTCGCTGAAATAGGCGCGAACACGGGCCGGCGTTCCACCCTTGCCGTACCCATCGGATACGCAGTGACCCGCCGTTGCGATCGAGTTGCCTGAAATCAGCGACCCTGTGCAGATGAAGGCGGCGCCATCGTCATACTGCATGATCAGCGTGACGACGCCGCTGTATTTGGGATTGTTGGCGAAATAAGCGGGATCACCGCCGCCAACCACGGTCGCTGTCGAGTTGACGCCGACGATTGTGTTCTGCGCCTTCCAGCTCAGGTTGCCGCGCTGGCCGCTGGCGATCCCGGCCTGCGCAGAAGACACAAAGACGAACGGTGCTGCCACTACGGCAGCCGCGAGAAGAATACCCTTCATGTTAAGCCCCTGTTTTCCATATATTGCCCCGCCGGAAAGACACCCCTTCCGACCTGTGGATGCTATCACTCGGGCAATGGAATGCAACGATTTTTTACAACCGCTGCCAACTGGTTAACCATGTTGACGGAAACTAAGGGCGCGCTGCTTTTCCCTGCCGCCTAGGGCTTGAAGGCAAGAATAGGTTCACGCGCGGCGCGGGTTTCGTCCAGCCGGCTGCGCGGCGCAAAGCGCGGGGCCGTAACGAAGCGGTCCGCGTCTCCGGCCGTTGCCGCTGTCGCCAGTGCGCGCATCACGTCGATGAACTTGTCCAGCCGCTCGCGGCTTTCGGTTTCCGTCGGCTCGATCAGCATGGCACCATGCACCACCAGCGGAAAATACATGGTCATCGGGTGATAGCCCTCGTCGATCAGCGCCTTGGCGACATCGAGCGTGGTAACGCCGGTTCCTTTCAGGAAGCTGTCGTCGAACAACGCCTCGTGCATGCACGGGCCGGCGTCGGCGTAGGGCGCGGTCATCACGTCCTCTAACCGCCGCAGCACATAGTTCGCGTTCAGGACGGCGTCCTCGGCCACCTGCTTCAGGCCGTCGGCGCCGTGGCTTTTGATATAGGCAAGCGCCCGCACGAACATGCCCATCTGCCCGTGGAACGCCGCCATGCGGCCGAAGCTAAGACCGTGGTCCTCGGTGTCGGCGGTTTCCTCCTCGACCAGATGGTAACGGCCGTCTTCGATCACTACGAACGGCAGCGGCGC
>NZ_DBNHFX010000187.1:0-2455 GCF_057137845.1 Sandaracinobacteroides sp.
GACGTGCCCCGACAGATGCACGAAGGGCCACGGATGATGCAGGAAACCTATGTGCAGGCCTTCGGCACCGATCCCGTCCGCCAGCGCGCACTGTCGCCCACATTGCAGGCGGCGGCGCCCAATGTGGCGCATTTCCTGATCCCGCACGTGCAGCGCGACGACGGCACCGCGCAATCCGAGGGGCTGGCGAAAGCCCTTCGGAAAGCCGGAACCGAGGCAAGCCTGTTGCCTGTCGCCGGTAAGGGGCTGTCAGGCCACGCCCAGATCAACCGCCGCCTGGGCGATCCCGCCTATCCGCCGACACAGCAGGTCGACGACTGGCTGAACGCACTGCTGAAACGCTGAGGCAGGAAAGGGACGGGAACATCCGCCCGCCCCATCCTGCCAAGGTGCGGCAAACGCCGCCAGATCGGTCAGAAGCGGAATCCGCCCGTCACCGCCACCTGATGGCGCGAAAGGCTCACTCCCTTGATCCCCCAGGCGAGACCGGTATCGCCGTAGTTGCTGTAGCGATATTCCAGCCGCGCAAACGAATTGCCCGAGGCAACTTCCGCGCCTGCGCCTATACGAAAGCCACCGCGATTGGAGCCGTATCTGAACACATTGCCCGCGCCATCGTCATAGCGAAGATTGGTGCGCGCGTTGGCGTAACCCGCCTTGGCATAAATAAGAACAATTTTGGAAACCGGAATACCGGCACGCGCGCCGACATACAGGTCGCGCCCCACGCTCACTGCCAATTCGTCGCCCAGCACATTGATATCGGCAAACGTGTCCTTGGCGGTCGAGGCGGAGATTTCGCCTTCGATCCCGACAACCGCCGTTCCAAGGTCGAAATCATATCCCGCAGTCGCGCCGTAAACGACGCCGCCTGTGGAACCGCTGTCGCCCTGCAAGGCAGTACGCACGCTGTCGTAACCGACGACAGCGCCAATCTTGACACCGCCGAAGTTGGAATCTTCCTGCGCATAGGCAGGAGTCGAAATGACGAGGAACGCCGCAGCAGCGGCAAGACAATTCTTCATGTTACGCTCCACAAATACACACAATCGCAGCGCCAAAGGACAACTTGGACGCCGCTGCACGCATTTAACGCATCACATCGACAACGCAAAGAAAATCATTACGATACAGCCGTTTCCATGCCAATCGTTGCACGTATGCAACAATCCATACACAGACACGAAAAAGGGGCGCCTCTTGCGAGGCGCCCCTGATCCTTTGCCGAAGCTCTTGAAAGCTTACTTCAGCTCGACGGTCGCGCCGGCTTCTTCAAGCTGCTTCTTGATCTTTTCGGCTTCATCCTTGTTCACGCCTTCCTTGACCGGCTTCGGAGCCGATTCAACAAGGGTCTTGGCTTCGGTCAGGCCGAGGCCGGTGATGGCGCGGACTTCCTTGATGACGTTGATCTTCTTGCCACCGTCGCCGGTGAGGATCACGTCGAACTCGGTCTTTTCTTCGGCAGCCGGGGCAGCGGCGCCACCGGCCGGGGCAGCGGCGACGGCCACGGCCGCAGCGGCGGAAACGCCCCACTTTTCTTCCAGCAGCTTCGCCAGCTCGGCGGCTTCGAGGACGGTCAGAGCCGACAGCTCTTCAACGATCTTGTTCAGGTCAGCCATTTAGATTCTCCTAATCCTGTCAGGCAGCTTGGCTGTCGCCGTAAGCTGCAAAAACGCGTGCCAGCTTTGCGGCCGGAGCCGTCGAAAGCTGAGCGATCTTCGTTGCAGGTGCCTGCAACAGACCCACCAGCCTGGCCCGGAGCTCGTCGAGCGACGGAAGTTCGGCAAGCGCCTTCACTCCGTTCAGATCGAGCATCGTGCCCGCCATCGAAGCGCCAACGATTTCAAACTTTTCGTTGGTCTTCGCAAACTCGACTGCAATCTTCGCGGCTGCAACCGGGTCGGCGGACGTGGCAAGTCCGACAGGACCGACCAGAAGCTGGCCGATTTCCTGATAGGGCGTGCCTTCGAGCGCAATGCGGGCAAGCCGGTTCTTCGTCACCTTGAACTGTGCACCAGCCCCGCGCATCCGCGTACGCAGGTCGGAAACCTGCGCAACGGTGAGACCATGGTTGCGGGTAATCACCACAACCTGGGTTTCACCCAGCGTCTTCGCGAGATTGGCAACCAGTTCCTTTTTCTGGTTCCGATCCATGCTCACTCCATTCACTGCGGCACCCGGCCCATGGGGCAGGGCGCCAGTTGAGCCGGAGGATGGCACGGGGTGAACCGGGCCAGTCCGGCCCGTCCGAAAGGATCGCCAGCAGAGAACCCACGTGGCAAACCGCCACGTCGGCATCCGCATATCCCGCCCGGCCATCGCACGGCGAACGGGTAATTCGTTCCTCGTCTCATGCAGGCCTCTTCAGCTTAAACCCTCTCGGGCACCTGCAATCTCGGACGGCGCCGCAGGCCCGAAAGCCTGCAAGCGGAATGCGCGCCTATACAGGCCCGGC
>NZ_DBNHFX010000188.1:0-8216 GCF_057137845.1 Sandaracinobacteroides sp.
GCTCGCCGGTGGTGACGTTCTTCGCGTAGCCGTCGTCGTCCTGCCAGTAGCCGCTGAGCTTGACGGCGAGGCCCGGCGCGAGCGGCGCGTCGAACGAGGCCCTGAGCAGCTTGCGGTTGTAGCGGCCGTAGCCCGCTTCGGCATAGCCGGCGAATTCATCGCCCGGCTGGCGCATGATGACGTTCACCGCGCCGCCCGTGGTGTTGCGGCCGAACAGCGTACCCTGCGGACCGCGCAGCACTTCCACGCGCTCGACGTCGAACATCGACAGGTTGTTGGCGTTCTGGCGCGACAGGTAGATGTCGTCGACGTAGGTGCCGACCGGCGGGTCGAAGGTGGCGATCGATTCCGTCGAGCCGAGGCCGCGCAGGAAGTAGGCGTTGGCCGAGCCGATGCCGGTGTTGCTTTGCGAGATCAGGTTGGGGACGACGTTGCCGATCTGCACGGTGCTGGAAACACCCTGCGCCTGCAACTGGTCGGCCGAGAAGGCCGAAATGGCGATCGGCACGTCCTGCGCGCGTTCGGCGCGGCGCTGAGCAGTGACCACGATATCCTCGATGCCGCCGGTTTCCGCCTGCGCATAGGCCGGAAACGCCGCGAGCGTTCCAAAGAGGGCCGTGCTGGCGGCAAGTGCGATTCTGGTCATCCCTGTTTCCCTCTGGTGCAGCCGGCCACCCTCCTCTGGTGGCGCTTGTCAGCAGCCGGCATTTGTGATTTGTCCGGACAAATTCGAACAGAAATGCGCGTGCTGTCAAGCGGGCTGCGGAAATTTCCGCAACCGGCGCCCGCAGCCCGGCCCGCCAGCAACGGAGCGCCCCGATGGGAGAGATCAGCGACATCGCCTATCGAAGCCTGGTGTTCGTGCACCTGCTGCTGTTCGTGCTGTGGCTGGGGGCGGATGCCGGCGTGTTCCTGCTGGGGCAGCATTTCCGCAAGCGCGACCGCTATTCGCTGGAACAGCGGCTGGCGCTGCTGGGGCTTCTGGTGGTGGTGGATATGGTGCCGCGCACGGCCTGGGCGCTGATGGTGCCGGTTTCGCTGACCGTGGCGCGCGCCGGCCACTGGTGGCTGGTGCCCGGCTGGTTGCTGGCGGCTGCCTGGGCGGCGGGCGGCCTCTGGCTGTGGCTGGTCTGGGACGCGCACCTGCACGACCAGACGCCGCGCTCCGCGCGCAACCGCCGGATCGAGGGCTGGCTGAAAATCGGCCTGACCGGATTTTACCTGTGGCTGGGGGTGACGTCGCTGTGGACCGGGGCGCCGATCGGGCAGCCGTGGCTGGCGGCGAAGGCGCTGCTGTTCGCGCTGATCTTCGCCGCCGCGATCGCGATCGATCGGGCGTTCGCGCCGGTCGGCCCGCAACTGGCGGCGCTGCTGGCAGAAGGATCATCCGATGTGACCGAACTGCCGCTGCTTCGCACCATGAACCGGACGCGACTGTGGGTATGGCTGGTCTATCTGCTGCTGCTGGCGACCGGCTGGACCGGGGTGGTGAAGCCGGTGTTCTGAGGCGCGGGCAGACGCTTTTGTCGCGAACGAGTCTTGACTTGGAAGTTGTCCGGACAAATTATAGGCACCGGATTCAGGAGCAATGATGTCGAACCAATCCACCCGCCCGGACCAGCCTTCGACGAGGGCGGTGTTCCAGAGCATGTTGTTCGTGCCCGGCAACCGGCCCGAGCGGTTTTCGCGCGCGCTGGCGAGCGGCGCCGATGTGGTGTGCGTCGACCTTGAGGATGCAGTGCCGGCCGACGGCAAAGAGGGTGCGCGGGCTGCGGCGCTGGCGGCGATGGGCGATCCACGGCTGGCGCTGCGGGTGAACGCGGTGACGACTCTGGCGGGGCTTGCCGATCTGGTGGCGCTGGCCGAAGCCGCCACCCTGCCGCCGCTGCTGTTCGTGCCGAAGGTGGAACATGCGGCGGAAATCGCCGTCATTCGCGGCGCGCTGGGCAGTCGCTGCCCCGGCCTTGTGCCGTTGATCGAAACGGTGAAGGGCCTCAGGGCCGCGAGCGCCATTGCCGCTGAAGCGGGCGTGGTGGCGATCATGTTCGGCGGCGGCGACTTTTCCGCCGAACTTGGTGTCGAGCTGGCGTGGGGGCCATTGCTGTTCGCGCGCTCGGCGCTGGTGGCAGCCGCCGCAGAAGCGTCGATCCCGGCGATCGACGTGCCGTGGATCCTGATGGACGACGCCGACGGGCTGGCCGAAGAATGCAGCCGCGCAAAGGCACTTGGCTTTGCCGCCAAGGCTGCGATCCACCCGGCCCAGATCGAGGCGATCCACGGCGTATTCCGCCCGACCGCCGGGGAAATCGCCGACGCCGCCGACGCCATCGCCGCATTCGACGCGGCGGGCGGGGCGGCCGTCCGCCACAAGGGGCGCCTGCTGGAGGCGCCCGTCGTCAGACGGTATCGAAACACTCTTGCATTGAAGGAACTGATCCATGCGTGAAGGTTGCATCGAGGTTGCCCCGCATCGCTATCGCGAAACGTTCGGCCGCTATTTCGAGGAGTTCGTGGAGGGCGACGTGTACGAACACCGCCCCGGCCGCACCATCACCGACGCCGACAATGTGTGGTTCACGCTGCTGACGATGAACACCCATCCGGCGCACTTCGACTATGAGTTCGCCTCGAAGACCGAGTTCGGCAAGCCGATCGTCTGTTCGCCGTTCACCGTGGCGGTGCTGGTGGGCATGAGCGTCTCGGACGTCAGCCAGAAGGCAGTCGCCAATCTTGGCTGGTCGGACATCAAGCTGGTGCACCCGCTGTTCGTCGGTGACACCGTCTATGGCGAAAGCGAAGTGGTGGAAAAGCGTGATTCGAAGTCGCGGCCCGAGCAGGGGCTGGTGACGGTGCGCACCATCGGCAAGAACCAGCACGGGCAGGTGGTCTGCACCTTCAACCGCACCATGCTGATCTGGAAGAAGGGCTTCGGCCCGATGGAGGCCTGAGATGGAAACGGCAGGCCAGATCAGGACGATCGACCCGGCCGAGGAGGAAGCCCTTCTCGACAGCATCGACCGCTGGATCGCACGCGATGTGCGCCCGGTGATCATGGAGCACGACCACAAGGACATCTGGCCCGAGAAACTGGTGCACCAGATGGCCGAAATGGGCCTGTTCGGCGCGACCATCGGCCAGGAATATGGCGGACTTGGCCTGCCGGCCACCACCTATGCCAAGATCGTCGCACGGATATCATCCTATTGGATGGCGCTGACCGGCATCTTCAATTCGCACCTGATCATGTCGGCGGCTGTTGAACGGTTCGGCACGCCCGAACAGAAGGCGCTGTGGCTGCCGAAGTTCGCCAGCGGCGAAATCCGCGGCGGCCTTGGTCTGACCGAACCGAACGCCGGCACCGACCTGCAGGCGATCCGCACCACCGCCGTGCGCGACGGCGATCATTATGTGATCAACGGCACGAAAACCTGGATTTCGAACGCGCTGAACGGATCCTGCTTTGCGCTGCTGGTGAAGACCGACCCGAAGGCCGAGCCGCGCTACAAGGGCATGAGCCTGTTCATCGCCCCCAAGGGCGAGGGGTTCACCACCGGCAAGAAGTTCGACAAGCTGGGCTACAAGGCGATCGATTCCGCCGAACTGGTGTTCGAGAACTACCGCATCCCGGCGGCAAACCTGATCGGCGGCGTGGAAGGGCAGGGCTTCTTTCAGGCGACCGGCGGGCTGGAACTGGGACGCATCAACGTGGCGGCGCGCGGCGTCGGGCTGGCGGAAGGGGCGCTTCGCCTGTCGACCGAATATGCGCAGGTGCGCCAGACGATGGGGAAACCCATCGCCGAGCACCAGGCGATCCAGTTGAAGCTGGGCGAGATGGTGACGCGCGCCCGCGCGGCACGGCTTTTGACGCTGGACGCGGCGGCCGCCTATGATCGTGGCGAACGCTGCGACATGGAAGCCGGAATGGCGAAATATTTCGCATCCGAAGCCGCAGTCGCCAACAGCAACGAAGGCATGCGGATCTTCGGCGGCTACGCCTATTCCAAGGAATATGAGATCGAGCGTTATTACCGCGACGCCATGCTGATGTGCATCGGCGAGGGCACCAACGAAATGCAGCGCATGATCATCGCCCGCCAGTGGGTGAAGGCGAACCCGGCATGACGGCGCGCGCGCTTCCGCTGGCCGGCACGCGGGTGCTTTCGGCCGAACAATATGGCGCCGGGCCTTACGGCACCATGTTCCTGGCGCAGCTTGGCGCCGAGGTGGTGAAGATCGAGCCGCCGTCGAAGGGCGGCAAGGGCGGCGGCGACACCGCCCGCGCCGTCGGGCCGCATTTTCTGCGCCCCGGCGAAAGCCTGTTCTTCCAGAGCTTCAACCTGAACAAGCGGTCGCTGACGCTGGACCTGACGACCGATCGTGGCCGTGCGGTGCTGCGGCGGCTGGCAAAATCCGCCGACGCGGTGGCGAACAACCTGCGCGGCGACCTGCCGGAAAAGCTGGGCCTGACCCACGCCGCCCTGCAGGACGTCAATCCGGCGATCGTCTGTGCGCATCTTTCCGCCTATGGCCGCGACAATGTGCGCGCCCGCTGGCCGGGCTATGACTATCTGATGCAGGCGGAAGCCGGCTTCATGGGCATGACCGGCGAACCCGACGCCGAACCGACGCGGTTCGGGCTGTCGATCGTCGACTTCATGACCGGGACGATGATGGCGGTCGGGCTGCTGGCGGCGCTGGTCGAGGCGCGGGCGACGGGCATCGGCCGCGACATCGATGTCGATCTGCTGTCGGCGGCCGTGCACCAGACCAGCTATCCCGCCATGTGGTATCTGAACGAAGGCGACGTGACGCCGCGTGTTCCGCGTTCGGGGCACCCTTCGGTGGTGCCGAGCCAGATGTTCCGCACGGCGGATGGCTTCGTGTTCGTGATGGCGCAACTGCCGAAGTTCTGGGACGTGCTGACCACGCGCATCGGCCGCGCCGATCTGGCGGCCGACCCGCGCTTTGCGACGCCCGCCGACCGGCTGGCAAACCGCCCGCTGCTGACGGCGATGCTGGACGCGATCTTCAGCGAACAGCCGACCGCGCACTGGCTGGGCCTGTTGCAGGGCCACATGCCGGTGGCGCCGGTCTATGGCCTCGCACAGGCGCTGGACAATCCGTATCTGGCCGAAACCGGCATGGTGGACCGGGCGGCGCATCCCGACCGCGAGCTGCGGGTGCTGTCGAACCCGATCAAGGTGGACGGCGAACGGCTGCCGAACCGCGCCGCGCCGCTTCTGGGCGCCGA
This sequence comes from Sandaracinobacteroides sp., assembly GCF_057137845.1. Lineage (NCBI taxonomy): Bacteria > Pseudomonadati > Pseudomonadota > Alphaproteobacteria > Sphingomonadales > Sphingosinicellaceae > Sandaracinobacteroides > Sandaracinobacteroides sp. The sequence continues at coordinate 5,252 of NZ_DBNHFX010000188.1, forward strand.
CAGCGATGCCGTTCTGGCCGAAGCCGGGTTCGAGGCGGGTGAAATCGCCGACCTGCGCGCCGAAGGGGTGATCTGAGGCCATGGGCAAGCTGTCCGGCATCCGCGTCGTCGACCTGTCGCAGTTTCTGCCGGGGCCGATGATGACGATGATGATGGCGGATCAGGGCGCCGAGGTGGTGAAGGTGGAGCCGCCATCCGGCGATCCGGCCCGGCAGATGGCGCCGTTCGAGGCCGGGCAGTCGGTGTGGTTCAGGAACCTCAATCGCGGCAAGCGGGCGGTGGCGCTGGACCTGAAGTCCGAAGCCGGGCGGCGGGCGCTCTGGGCATTGATCGACGATGCCGATGTGTTCGTCGAAGGGTTCCGACCCGGCGTGATGGACCGCCTTGGTTTCGGCCATGCCGTCGTTGCCGCGCGCAATCCGGGCATTGTCTATTGTTCGATCAGCGCGTTCGGGCAGCAGGGCGCGCTGGCGCTGCACCCCGCGCACGACATGGCGGTGCAGGCGCTTTCGGGCTTTCTGTCGGTGAACGATGCCGCCGATGGCGCGCCTGCGGTGCCGGGGGCGCCTTCGGCCGACATGGCGGCGGGGCTAACCGCGCTGTCGGCGGTGCTGATGGCGCTGATCGGCCGGGAGAAAACCGGGCTGGGCGATTATATCGACGTTGCCATGTTCGACGCGCTGCTGCCGTGGTGCGCGCATATCGCCGGTTCAGCCGTTGCCGGCGGGGCGGCGCCGGTTTCCGCGACCCAGCGCTCGCTTGGCGGCGCGGGCTTTTATCAGGTCTATGCAACGGCCGACGCGCGCCATGTGGTGCTTGGCGGGCGGGAAGAAAAATTCGCCCGCAATCTGCTGACGGCGCTTGGTCGCCCGGACCTTGTTCCCATGTCGCAGGCGCCCGCCGGAGAGCAGGGACCGCTGATCGAATATCTGCGCCAGACTTTCGTTTCCCGCACCCGCGAGCAATGGGTGCAATGGTTCGCGGATCTGGACGTAGCGTTTTCGCCGGTGCTGGACTTTGCCGAGGTGTTCGCCAGCCCGCACGTCGCCGAGCGCGGGCTGCTGGCGGAACTGGACGGCGCGCACATGATCGCGCCCGCCATCCGCTTTGCTGCGGAAACCTGGGCCCCTTCAGCCGCGCCGGATCCGGCCCGGTGACCGAGCCAGTGACGGGTTCAGCGTTCGACCTCGACGTGCATGTTGTAGGCGAAGCGGCCGCCGGGGTGGTGGCTGCTGGAAAACTCGATCACCCGGCCGTCGTCGTCGAGGTAGCGGCGCAGGATCCGCAGGCACGGGCTGCGGCGCGGCACATCGAGCGCCTGCGCCATCGCTGCGCTGGCGGGCACGGCCTCGATGTCCTGGGTGACGCTGGCGACGCGGACGCCAGCCAGCCGTTCGAGCTGGCGGAAGATGGTCGGCTCGAAGGGGTTCACTTCGGCTGCATGGTGGGCGAGATCGGGGTGGATATAGGCGTCGGTGACGGCGATCGGCGCGCCGTCGGCGCCCGCGCGCACGCCACGGTAGCGCGCCCATTTTCCGGGGGTTTCCTCGCCGATCTGTTCCGCAAGCGCCCTTGGCAGCGGCGCGGGGGACAGACGCTCGAACTGGACCTGGGTGTCGCGGGCGTATTGCAGGATTTCACTGACGTTCGAGAGCGGGCGCGCGGTGCGGTTGCGGCCACGGCCCGGCTTGATCGCGGTACCGGATCCACGGCGGCGCTGGATCAGCCCCTCGCCCTGCAACTGGCGCAGTGCTTCACGGACGGTGAAGCGGCTGACGCCGAAGCGGGCGCAAAGCGCGCTTTCCGTCGGGAATGCGTCAGGCGCGATCGCCTTGGCCAGAATCTGCGCCCGCAACTGGTCGGCGAGGTCCTGGTAGCGCGGTTTGCGTTCGGTCGTCGTGTCGGACAAGCTTGCTTCCCTCTGCGGCTGGGTGCCGCCCCTTTAGCCGGGGCGCACGCATGAGCGCCAGCAATCTTAGCCTGACCGAGCGGCTTGCACAGCATCTGCAGCGCGAAGCCGATGCCGCGACCGTGGCGCGCGCGCGGCTGCATCTGCTGGACTGGCTGGGCTGTGTGGCAGGTGCGCGGCGATCGGCGGCGGCCGCGGTGGGCGCGAAGGTGTTTGCCGATGCCATCGAGCGCGCGGCGCTGCTGGGCAATGTGATGGAAATGGACGACGTGCACCGCACGGCGCTTCTGCATCCCGGCCCGGTGGTGTGGCCCGCCGTGCTGCTGGCGGCGCGCGAAACCGGCGCCGGCATGCAGGCGCTGCTGGCGGCGGCCGTTGCCGGGTATGAAGCGATGATAACGGTGGGCGCCAGCTTTGATGGCCATCACTATGCCCATTGGCACAACAGCGCGAGTGCGGGCGGCTTCGGGGCGGCGGCGGCCGCCGCGCGGCTGTTCGGGGCTGACGCCAGTGCAGTAGCGGATGCGCTGGGGCATGCAGGATCGCTGGCGGGCGGCCTTTGGCGGATGCGGCACGAGCCGGGACTGACCAAGCAGGTGCACATCTGGCAGGCGGCGGTGACCGGCGTGCGGCATGCCCGGCTGGCGGCGGCGGGTGCGGGCGGCCCACGACGGATTCTGGAAGGCGCGCAAGGGTTGTATGCGGCGATGACGCGCGAACCGCGCCTGTTCGAGCTGCGGCCCGGCTGGCGGATCGCCGAGGTGAGCTTCAAGCCGTGGGGGGCCTGCCGCCACGCCCACCCGGCAATCGACGCGGCGCTGATGCTGCGCGGCAAAGGCGCGCTTGCAGGCGAGCTTGCAGGCGGTGTGGACGTGGCGACCTATGCCGACGCGCTGGCCTTTTGCGACCGGCCTTCGCCGACCACCGCGCACGAAGCAAAATTCTCGTTGCAGCACGCCGTTGCGGTGGTGATCGCCAAGGGCGAACCGGCGCTTGCCGACTTCGAGCCGGATGCGATCGCCCGGCTGGCGCCGTTGCGCGCAAAGGTTCGCGTGA
>NZ_DBNHFX010000189.1:0-19770 GCF_057137845.1 Sandaracinobacteroides sp.
GTGCTGTTCGCCTCGCACAGTTGGCCGCGCTGGGGCAATGCGCGGGTGATGGAGGTGCTGCGTTCGCAGCGTGACCTTTATGCCAACATGAACAATCAGGCCCTGCATCTGGCCAATCAGGGCGTAACCATCAATCAGGTGCAGAATGTCTATAAGGTGCCGCCCAGCCTGGAACAGCAATGGTCGGCGCGCAGCTATCATGGGGCAGTGGCCAACAACGTTCGGGCCGTGATCAACCGCTATCTCGGCTTCTGGGACGGCAACCCCGCCAACCTGAACCCGCTTTCGCCGGCCGACAGCGGACCGCTCTATGTGTCGATGATGGGCGGCGCCGCGCCGATCGTGGCGAAGGGGCGCGAACTGAATGCCGCCGGAAAATACCGGGAAGCAACCGAGATCCTGCAACATCTGGTCTATGCGCAGCCGAATAACCAGGAAGCGCGCAACGTGCTTGCTGACGCCTTCGAACAGCTTGGCTATCAGAACGAGAGCACCAGTTTCCGCAACAGCTATCTGCAACTTGCCGCCGAACTGCGGACCGGCATCGCCGAAGGCGTTGCCGCGAATTCCAGCAGCCCGGATGTGATTCGCGCAATGAGCACAGGCCAGTGGCTGGACTTCCTCGGCATCAGCATGGACAGCACCAGAGCCAACGGCATGCGCTGGACCATCAACCTGCTGACGCCGGACAACGGCGAGAAATATCTGGCGGAAATGTCGAACGCGACGCTGACCAACATCAAGGGCTACACCGATCCGAAGGCTGCCCTTACCATCACCCTCAACCGGTCGGACCTCGATCAGGTAATGATGGGCACGAAAAGCTTCGAGCAACTGGAAGCCGAGGGCAAGGCCCGCTTCGAGGGCAGCCGCGAACCGTTCAACCAGTTGCGCTCGATCCTTACGCCGTTCACGCCGGACTTCGAGATTTTCCCCGGCACCCGTAACGCCCGCGCGACACCGGCGCCGCCCAAGCCTTTCCAGGTGCCGAGCGATGTCATGGGCCTTGCCGAATGACCGGCAGCCGGGGCTGAGCGATCGGGCCGGCCCGATCCGCGCAAAACGCGGGGTTCAACCCGGCACCGCCATCGGCTAGACCGCTTGGCGATGCCGCAGGAACCGAACCCGCTCGAAGATTTTCGTCAGGCACTGGCCGCCGGGATGCGCGCGCTTGGCCGCCGGCCCGCGTTCGAGCTGAGCTACACTGCCGACCGGCCGTCATGCCATGGCGATCAGGTCAGGATTCCGCAGCCTTCGCGAAGCCTGTCGCCCGAACAGGCGGCCGAAGCGCGCGGCTGGGCCGACAGTTTCGCCCTGCGCGCCCGCCTGCACGACCCGCGTGCCCATGCGGCAGTAGACGTGGGGCAGGGCCTGCCGCGTGAAATGCTGAACGCCGCCGAGCAGGCGCGCATCGAAGCATTGGGCGGCCGCGAAATGGCGGGTGTCGGCAGCAATCTGCGCCAGATGCTGGAAATCCGGCTGAAATCTGATCCGATCTCTCGGGCGCGGACGCCCGATGAAGTGCCGTTCGCAACCGCCGTCGGCCTGATGGTCAGGGAGCGGCTGACCGGTGAACCCGTGCCGGATGCCGCAATCGCCGGGGTCGAGATGATTCGCCCACGGATCGAGGAGCTGGCCGGAGAACATCTCGACCAGCTTGCCGAAACGGCCGACAGCCAGTCCGGTTTTGCCGACGCTTTCCGCCGGGTGCTGCACGACCTCGGGATGGGCGATGACCCCGACGCGCCCGAAGAAGACCAGCAGGAAGACCAGGGCGCCGACGAGGAACAGGAAAGCCAGGGCGACGAGGAAGAAGGCGACGATTCCGAATCTGGCGAGGCGCAGCAGTCGGTCGACAGCAGGGCCGAAGATCAGGAAGGCGAGGGCAAGGAGAGCGAGAGCCGGGAAATGGAAGTCGACGACGAAGCGTCGGCCGAAGCCCAGCCCGGCGACGAAGGCGACGAGGGCATGATGCCCTGGCGCGCCAATCTGCCCGATTCGAAGCTGCCGCCCGACTTTGCCTATCGCGCATACACCACCGAGTTCGACGAAGTGGTGACTGCCGAGGAACTGTGCGAAGCCGAGGAACTGACCCGCTTGCGCGGCTATCTCGACCAGCAGCTCGTAAGCCTGCAGGGCGCGGTGACGAAACTGGCGAACCGCCTGCAACGCCGCCTGATGGCGCAGCAGAACCGGAGCTGGGATTTCGACCAGGAAGAAGGCCTGCTGGACCCGGCGCGGCTGACGCGCGTGATTGTGCAGCCCGAACATGCACTCAGCTACAAGGTCGAGCAGGACATCAAGTTCCGCGACACCGTGGTTACACTGCTGATCGACAATTCCGGTTCGATGCGCGGGCGGCCGATTTCGATCGCGGCGATTTCCGCCGACATCCTTGCCCGGACGCTGGAGCGCTGCGGCGTGAAGACGGAAATCCTCGGCTTCACAACGCGCGCATGGAAGGGCGGCCTTTCGCGTGAAAAGTGGCTGGCAAACAGCCGCCCCGTAAAGCCGGGCCGCCTGAACGACCTGCGCCACATCATCTACAAGCAGGCCGACGCGCCATGGCGGCGCGCGCGGCGGAACCTCGGCCTGATGATGCGCGAAGGGCTGCTGAAGGAAAACATCGACGGCGAGGCGCTGCTGTGGGCGCACAACCGGCTGATCGGCCGCCGCGAAGACCGGCGCATCCTGATGGTGATTTCCGATGGCGCCCCCGTCGACGACAGCACATTGTCGGTCAACTCGGGCAACTATCTCGAACGGCACTTGCGGCAGGTGATCGCCTGGATCGAGCAGAAAAGCCCGGTCGAACTGATCGCCATCGGTATCGGTCACGACGTGACGCGCTATTACCGGCGGGCCGTAACCATCATGGATGCGGAACAGCTTGGCGGCGCCATGGTCGACCAGTTGGCCAGCCTGTTCCAGGAAGGGACGCCGGGAAAGGGCAAACGCGACTGAAGGTCTGCGCGGCCGTCCAGTGGCTGTGCTGGTCAGTGGCTGCGGACGACTTCCAGCAGCGCATCGCCGAAGTGCGCCAGTTTTGCATCACCGATGCCCGGCACGCGCGCCAGTTCGGCATGGCTTTTCGGGCGAACGGCGGCAATCGCCTGTAGCGCGCTGTCGTGCAGCACCACGAACGCGGGCGTATCCATCGCCAGGGCCATGTCGCGCCGCCACTGGCGCAACGCCTCGAACAATGATGCGTCGGCGGGTTTCACTTCGCGCGGCGCGGCGCGACCTTTGCGCGTGCGCCGCGCGGGCGACCATTCATCCTCGCGCACGAGGACCGGTATCTCGCCCTTCAGTATCGCCCGCGCCGGGCCGGCCAGCCGCAGGCCGCCGTGGCTGTCGTCGCGTGTCAGGGCGCCTGTCGCTTCCAGTTGCCGGCCAAGCTTCAGCCATTGCCGCTCGGCCAGATCCCGGCCGATGCCGAACAGCGCCAGCCGGTCATGGCCATGGCGCTCCACCCGTTCGTCGTGCTCGCCGCGAAGCACGCGGGCGACATGCGCCAGCCCGAAGATCTGGCCGGTGCGATAGACCGCCGACAGCAGTTTGCGCGCTGCCTCGGTCATGTCCAGCGCGGCGGGCGGATGCAGGCAATTGTCGCAGTTGCCGCAGGGCTGCTGCCGGTCCTCTCCGAAGTGGGCCAGCAGCGGCAGGCGGCGGCAGCCAAGCGTTTCCGCCCATCCGGCCAGACGTTGCAGCATCGAAAGCTCGTGGCTTTTGCGGGCGTCGTCCGCTTCGCCACCGGTGATGCGCTGCCGCGCCAGCACGACATCCTGAGGCCCCCAGAACAGCATTGCCGTTGCGGGCTGGCCGTCGCGCCCGGCGCGACCGGTTTCCTGATAATAGGCCTCGATCGACTTCGGCAGCCCCATGTGGACGACGTAGCGGACGTCAGGCTTGTCGATCCCCATGCCGAACGCGACGGTGGCGCAGATCACCCCATGTTCGGTGCGCTGGAACCATTTCTGCGCAGCCTGCCGTTCACCCGCCTCAAGACCGGCGTGATAGATGCGCGCCGGGACGTCGGCCGCTGCCAGCGTGGCGGCTGCCTGTTCGGCGCCTGCGCGTGTCTGGCAATAGACGATCCCCGCCACGCCCCCTTGTTCGCGGACGAAGGCCGACAGTTGCGACGCCGGCTGGCGCTTGGCTTCGACGCGGTAGCGGATATTGGGCCGGTCGAAGCCTGCAACCAGCAGCCTGTCGGCCGCGATGCCAAGCTGATCGCAGATGTCGGCGCGGGTCACGGCGTCGGCGGTTGCCGTCAACGCGATCCGCGGGACGCCGGGCAGCAGGTCGGCCAGTTCGCGCAGGCGGCGGTAGTCCGGCCGGAAGTCGTGCCCCCACTGGCTTACGCAGTGGGCCTCGTCGATCGCGATCAGGCTGATCCTGCTGGCAGCGATCAGCGCGCGGAAACCCTCGGCCGAGGCCCGTTCCGGCGCCACATACAAAAGATCGAGCGTGCCCTTGCGCAGCGCCTGCATGGTTTCTGCCGCATTGTCGGACTGGCTGTTGAGGGCGGCGGCCCTGACGCCCGCCATTTCCAGCGCCCGGACCTGATCCGCCATCAGCGCGATCAGCGGCGACACCACGATGCCGCAGCCTTCCCGGCAGATCGCAGGCACCTGATAGCAAAGCGATTTTCCGGCACCCGTGGGCATCACCAGCGCAACGTCGTGCCCGCCCATCACATCATCGATCACCTGCGCCTGCACGCCCCGGAACGCCGCAAAGCCGAAAACATGGTGCAGTGTATCGAGCGGCGAACGAATCATGCCGGCTTGTTTGCCGTCTTTCGCGGTGGGCGCAACCTGCGTTAGGACATACGCCATGGCTGAAACCCACATGATCGATCGCCCGGACGGGGTGCGCCTTGCAGCCCGTCTGCAACGCGGCAGCGGGCCGACCTTTCTGTTCCTGCCGGGATACATGTCCGACATGTCGGGCACCAAGGCAGGCCACCTGATCGACTGGGCGGCCCGCACCGGACGGCAGTGCCTGTTGCTGGACTATTCCGGCTGCGGGCTTTCCGGGGGCCGGTTCGAAGACGGCTCGATCCGCCGCTGGGCTGCCGACGCGCGGCTGGTTGCCGATGCGCTTGCGCCGGGCCAACTGGTTCCGGTCGGCTCGTCGATGGGGGGCTGGGTGATGCTGCATCTGGCGCTTGGCTGCCCCGACCGGGTAGCGGCGCTGGTCGGCGTTGCGGCGGCGCCCGACTTCACCCGCTGGGGCCTTGCAATTGCGCAGGACGACATCGACCAGCTTGCGCATCAGGGTTTCACCACGAGGCCCTCTGCCTATGCCGACAGCCCGTATCGCTATTGCCGGGCGTTGATCGACGATGCCCAAACCGCCTGCCTGCTGGATCGCGAAATTCCGCTGGATATGCCGGTCAGGCTCCTCCACGGAGAGGCGGATGAGGATGTGCCGTGGGCGGTTTCGCAGCGGCTGATGGCGGCCATCCGGTCAACCGACGTTCAGTTGACGCTGGTAAAGGCGGGCGACCACCGCCTGTCGTCTCCGGCCGGGCTTGCCCTGCTTGAGCGGACGCTCGAAAGTCTCGTGCCATGAAGATTGCCGTTTCGCTTGCTCTGCTGCTGGTGGCGGCACCCGCGCTGGCGCAGGAACGCTATGACCCGTCGCTCGATTCAAAGCGCTATGATGGCTGCGTGCGCGCGCTTGAGGCCGACGCCCGCAAGGTCGAGGATTTTGCGACCCAGTGGCAGGCGCTGGGGGGCGGGCTTCCGGCGCGCCACTGCCTTGCACTGGCGCAGTTGAAGCTGGGGAAGAATGCGGCTGCGGCTTCCACGCTTGCGGCGGCGGCGTTGGCGGCGGAAACCGCGAAAAGCCCGTTTGCAGCGGATTTCTGGGGGCAGGCAGGAAACGCCGCGATGCTTGCCGGAGACATGAAGGGCGCCATCGCCCACTTCGACGCCGGGCTGAAAGCGGCGGGTGGTCCAGCGCCGGATGCCACGGCAAGCCTGCTGATCGACCGGGCGCGTGCGCGTGTCGAGATAGCCGACCTTGCGGCTGCGCGCGTCGATCTCGATCGCGCGCTGAAGCTGGATGACAACGACGCCGATGCATGGCTTTTGTCGGCGGCTCTGGCACGGCGCGAAAAGCGCATCGACCGCGCCAGAGCCGATATAGCCCGCGCAGCAACGCTTTCCCCAACCGACGCCGACATCGCCTTCGAGCAGGGCAACATCGAGGCCGCCGACGGCAAGCCGGAAGCCGCGCGCGGGTATTGGCAGCGCGCGGTCGACACGGCGCCTGCCGAACAGGCCGGTAAATTCGCGGCAAAGGCGCTGGCTGACAACCCGCGCTGACGCAGCGGCGGCCTCAGTCGCGCAGAAACAGGCCGACGAGTTCCGGCCGCAGCCGGGCGGGGCGTTGCAGTTCGCGGTCGACGATCACCCAAGTGGTGCGCGCTTCCAGCCGGATGCTTCCGTCCGGCCCACGGATGCAGGTACAGCGATCGAAGCGCGCGCCTTTCGGGTTTTCGCCCCAGGTTTCGGCGGTCAGTTCCTCGCCGTCGAACGAGGGGGCGCGATAGTCGATTTCCTGCCGCGATATGACCCAGAGATAGCGCGCCTGCGCGTCGGCCGGTGCGACGGCGGCCCAGTGCGCGGTCGCCACGTCCTGCAGCCACCGCACATAGACGATGTTGTTCACATGGCCGTTTTCATCGATGTCGGCGGCGGCTGGGCAGAGCGGCATCCTGAACGGAGCAGGCATTATTGTTTTGCCCGGCCGTCCAGCGCCATCAGGATGAAGGCGTATTCCTCGGCCACTTCCAGAAGGCGGTCGAAGCGGCCCGATTTGCCGCCATGGCCCGCGCCCATGTTGATCTTCAGCAGCAGCAGGTTGTCGTCGGTTTTGACGGCGCGCAGCCGCGCCGCCCATTTCGCAGGCTCCCAGTAGGTGACGCGCGGATCGTGCAGGCCGCCGGTGATCAGCATCGGCGGATAATTGCGCGCGACCGTCTGTTCATAAGGCGCAAGGTCGATCAGGCGTTGCAGCACCTTCACGTCGTTGCGGGGGTCGCCCCATTCCGGCCATTCGCCCGGTGTCAGCGGCAGGGTGTCGTCGAGCATGGTGTTGACGACGTCGACGAACGGCACATGCGCGACGATCGCGCCCCACAGTTCCGGCGCCTGATTGACGACTGCGCCCATCAGCCAGCCGCCCGCCGAACCGCCGGAGGCGCTGTTGCGCCCGGCGCGGCTGAACCCGCTGGCGTTCAGGAACCGGGTTGCATCGACAAAATCGTTGAACGGGTTGGCGCGCTTGTCCAGTTTGCCGTCCAGATACCATTGATAGCCCATGTCGTCGCCGCCACGGATATGGGCGATGGCATAGGCAAAGCCGCGATCGAGCAGCGACAGCCGGTTGGCGGAGAAGGCCGGCGCCATCGCGATGCCATAGGCGCCATAGCCATAGACATGCAGCGGCTGCGAACCGTCGCGCCGATAACCCTTGCGATAGACCACCGACACCGGAATCCGCGCACCATCGCGGGCCGGCGCATAGAGCCGCACCGTTTCATAGGCCGAGGGATCATAGCCGGACGGGATCTTCTGCACCTTCAGCGTGGCGAGTTCCGCCTTCGCAACATCATAGTCGAACGTCGTCTGCGGCGTGACCATCGAGGAATAGCCCAGTCGAAGCTGTGGCGCGTCGGCCTCGGCGTTGGTGCCAAGCTGGGCGGTGTAGCTCTGTTCCGGAAAGGCGATGCGCCGTTCGCTGCCGTCGGGGAACAGCAGGCGGATCTGGTCCAGCCCGTCCAGCCGCTCTTCGATTGCGGTATAGTCGGTGAACGCGGTGATACCGCGCAGATAAACCTTGTCGGATCCGGGGATCAGCGTTTCCCAGGCCGCCGGGCTGGCAAGCGGCGCCGACGCCAGCCGGCCGTTCACATGTTCGTCGTTGCAGAGGATGAACAACCGGTCGCCGCGCGTGTCGACCGAGTAGCGGACATTGTCGCGCGCGGGCCGGATCAGTTGCAGCGGCCCGGCAGGGTCGGTGGCGGAAAGCATGCGGATTTCGTTTGAAACCTGCGCTCCGCCGTCGATCAGCAGGAAACGGCCATCCTGCGTCTTCGAGACCTGGAGGACGAAGGTTTCGTTCGGTTCATCCCAGACGAGGGCCGACTTCGCAGCGGTCATCTGATAGAGAAACGCCTTCTTGGTGCGCCACTCGGCAGAGACCTGCGTCCAGAGGATCGCGTCTGAACCGGCAGACCATGCAACGTCGCCAAGGCTGTCGTCGGCGATTGTGGCGATATCCTGCCCGGTAGCCAGATCGCGGACACGAAGCACGAACCGTTCCGAGCCGTTGGTATCCGCCGACCATGCCAGTCGCTTGCCATCGGGCGAGACTGTGAAGGCGCCGAGGCGGAAATAGTCCTTGCCTTGCGCTTCCTTCTGTTCGGAAAGAAGCAGTTCATCCGGGCCACCGTTTCGCGGCTTGCGGAACCAGTTGCGATACTGGCTGCCCGGCGCAAACGCCCACCAGTAGAGCCAGGCGCCGTCTGGCCAAGGAACTGCGGCATCGTCTTCCTGCACGCGGCCCTTCAGTTCGGCGAAGATGGTGTCGCGCAGTTGCGCCGCATCCTGCATGCGATCGTCGAAATAGGCGTTCTCGGCGTTCAGATAGGCAAGAATCTCGGGCGTATCGACCTTGGGATAATCAGGATCGCGCAGCCAGGCATAAGGGTCTTCGATGGTGATGCCGTGCAATGTTGTTTTCAGGATTTCGCGGCGCGCGACGGGAGGTTTCATATGTGGCTTTCGGTTCTGGGCGAGGAGGCTGGAGGCGGGGAGAGCGCAGGCGATCGTGCTGCCCACGAATGTGCGACGGTCCATGGATCATGTTCCTAAAGCATGTTTCACGAACCGGGTATGGCCAGATTGCCGGGCCTTGGCAAAACGGGCTGGCGGAATCGGCAATTGCATCGGCCCGGCCAGCCGCTATGCGTGGTGCATGCGAATCCGTGCTCTCTTGCCTGCGGTTGCCGCGGGCCTCGTCGGCGTCACGCCTGCATCCGCCGCAGACTGGGCAATCGCCATCCATGGCGGCGCCGGGGTCATCACCCGCAACGAAATGAAGCCCGAGGAGGACCGCGCCTACCGCGCCGCGCTCGATGAAGCGCTGCAAGCCGGCGAGAACATCCTGAAGGCCGGCGGCACCGCGACCGACGCTGTCGTTGCAGCGATCACCCGGATGGAGGCTTCGCCGCTGTTCAATGCGGGCGTCGGTGCAGTGCTGACATCGGCCGGAACCGTCGAGCTGGACGCCGCGACCATGGACGGCGAAACGCTGAAGGCGGGCGCCGTTACCGGGGTTACCACCACCCGAAGCCCGGTCACGCTGGCGCGCACGCTGATGGACAAGGGGCCGCATGTGTTCCTCGCCGGGTCGGCGGCGGATGGCTATGCACGTGCGAACAGCCTTACGCAGGTTCCCAACAGCTATTTCATCACCGAACGGCGCAAGAAGCAGTTGCAGGACCTGAAGTTCCAGAACAAGGGCGCCAGCCTTGGGCTTCCGGCGGAATACCGCATGGGTACCGTTGGCGCCGTCGCGCGGGATGCCAAGGGCAACCTCGCGGCCGGAACCTCGACCGGCGGGCTGACCGGCAAGGCGCCGGGGCGCGTCGGGGATACGCCGGTGATCGGCGCCGGCACATTGGCCGACAATCGTTGCGCGGCGGTTTCCGCCACCGGTTCGGGTGAAATGTTCATCCGCACCCGTGTCGCCTCGCAGATCTGCGACAGGTCGATGTTCGGCAACCAGCCGCTGCAGGCGTCGGCCGATGCAGCACTTGCCGAAGTGGCGAAGATCGGCGGTGACGGCGGCGTGATCGTAGTGCCGCCCACCGGCGACCCGCTGTTCAGCTTCAATTCGGAAGGCATGTACCGGGGCCGGGCCAGCGCGTCGGGCCTGCATGAAATCAGGATCTACGGCGACGAATGACTGTCGGCGAATCCGATGTTCTGATCGTCGGCACCGGGCAGGCCGGCGCCCAGGCGGCGCTATCGCTGCGGCAGGAAGGCTTTGCCGGCACGATCACCATGCTGGGCGAGGAAGCCGACCTGCCCTATGAACGGCCGCCGCTTTCCAAGGACTATCTGGCCGGGCAGCGAACGCCTGAACGGCTGCTGCTGCGGCCGCACGCCTTCTGGGCGGAACGGCACGTCAGGATCGTTCCTTCGGCGCAGGTTGTCCGCGTAGAGGGGCACACAGCCTTCACCGCCGAGGGGGGCGCCCATCGGTTCGGCAGGCTGGTCTGGGCCGCCGGTGGCCATGCCCGCCGGTTGTCGTGCCCCGGCGGCGATCTGGGCGGGGTGCACAGCATCCGCACCCGCCACGACTGCGACAATCTTCGGTCCGACCTGCACACGGCTGCACGGGTGGTGATCGTCGGCGGCGGCTATATCGGGCTGGAGGCTGCGGCCGTGCTGCGCGGGCTTGGCAAAGACGTAACCGTCGTTGAAGCCCAGCCTGGGCTTCTGTCGCGGGTTTCGGCAGGGCCGGTTTCGGATTTTCTGCTGGCGGCGCACCGTGGCCACGGTGTCGAGGTGCTGACGGGCGCAGTCGTCAGCGCAATTGCGGGCGAGGATCGGGTGCGGGCAGTCGAACTGGCCGACGGACGCGAACTGGCGGCGGACGTGGTGATCGCGGGCGTCGGCATGGTGCCGTCGATCGCGCCGCTTGGCGTCGACGCGCTCGAGGTGGACGGCCATTGCCGCACCGCCCTGCCCGACGTTTATGCTGTGGGGGACTGCGCGTCGTACCGCAGCCGCTTTGCCGGTAACGCGCTGGTGCGGCTGGAATCGGTGCAGAACGCAGTCGACATGGCGAAGGCGGCAGCAGCGCACATCGTTCACGGCGACAATGCGCGACCGCATGACGCATGCCCGTGGTTCTGGTCGAACCAGTATGACCTGAAGCTCCAGACGGTGGGGCTTTCCACGGGCCACGACGAATGGGTGGTGCGCGGTGACCGGACGGCCCCCGGATGGTCGCTCGTATATTTGCGGGGTGGCGCAGTGGTTGCGCTCGACTGCATCAGCGCCCCGCGTGACTATGTTCAGGGCAAGGCGCTCGTCGAGCGCGGCGCCCGTATCCCGGCAGCCTTGCTGGCGGACAGTTCAGTTCCCCTGAAACAGATGGATGGATAGGCAAAACATGCACCCCGCTACACAGAAGCTTCTTTCACGTATGCAACTGCCGCTGATCGGCTCGCCCCTGTTCATCATCTCGAACCCGGATCTGGTGATCGCGCAGTGCAGGGCAGGCGTGATCGGCAGCTTCCCCAGCCTGAACGCCCGCCCGCTGCCGCAGTTCGAGGAGTGGCTCCAGCGACTGTCGTCGGAACTGACCGACAAGGACGCGCCCTATGCCGTCAACCTGATCGTCCACAAGTCGAATGACCGCCTGATGGCGGACCTTGAACTGGTGGTGAAATACAAGGTGCCGGTCGTCATCACCTCGCTGGGCGCGCGCGAGGAAGTGAACGCGGCCGTGCACAGCTATGGCGGCGTCGTGCTGCACGATGTCATCAACGACCGGTTCGCCCGCAAGGCGATCGAGAAGGGCGCGGATGGGGTGATTGCGGTTGCCGCCGGTGCCGGCGGCCATGCGGGCACCTTGTCGCCATTCGCGCTGGTTTCGGAAATCCGCGAATGGTTCGATGGCCCGCTGGCGCTTTCGGGCGCGATGGGAACCGGCAGCGCCGTTCTTGCAGCGCAGGCAGCAGGTGCGGACTTCGGCTATATGGGGACTGCCTTCATCGCGACGCAGGAAGCCCATGCCGACGAACGCTACAAGCAGGCGATTGTCGAAGGAAATGCGTCGGACATCGTTTATTCTGACCTGTTCACCGGCGTGCACGGCAACTATCTGCGCCCGTCGATCGTGGCGGCCGGTCTCGATCCGGACAATCTGCCCAAGGGCGACTATTCGACGATGAACTTCGGTTCGGGCGGTAACATGAAGGTGAAGGCCTGGCGCGACATCTGGGGTTCCGGGCAGGGGATCGGCGCCGTGAAATCCGTGACTTCGGCGGCGGAAATGATCGCCCGCCTGAAGGCTGAATATGTGCAGGCGCGCGCGCGCCTCGCCGACATCAGCAACACCTACGCCTGAGAGCGGCTGACCGCGACAATTGATGAGGGTGGCGGCTGCCTTTGGCGGCCGCTAGTCTGCTCTTCGGGTTCCGCAATGGCGGAGTGGGAGAGCATATATGGAAGACATCTTCGATTTCGTGATCGTTGGTGCCGGTTCGGCCGGCTGCGCGCTGGCCAGCCGGCTGACCGAAGATGCGGGCACCCGCGTCGCACTGCTGGAAGCCGGCGGCAACGACACGTCGATGATGATCCATATGCCGGCCGGTCTTGGCGAAATCATCCCGCCCGAAAAAAACAGCGAGGTGAACTGGGGTTACTGGACGGAACCGCAGGCGCACCTGAACGGCCGTCGGCTGTATTGGCCGCGCGGCAAGACGCTGGGCGGATCGTCGTCGATCAACGGCATGGTTTATATTCGCGGCCACGCCAGCGACTATGACCGCTGGGCGCAGATCGGCTGCACGGGATGGGGATGGGCTGATGTGCTGCCATGGTTCCGCAACTCCGAGGATTCGGAACGCGGCGCCAGCGAATGGCACGGCACCGGCGGCCCGCTGGCGACCGGCACCAGAATGTCGCCCAACAAGCTGAATCAGGCCTTCATCGATGCGGCGGTCCAGCATGGCCTTCCCCATACCGACGATTTCAACGGCCCGCAGATGGAGGGGGCCGGAAGCTACGACTCGACCGTTCGCGGCGGCAAGCGCTGGTCCACGGCGCGCGGCTACCTGAACGACGAGGTTCGACGCCGGCCGAACCTGAAGATCATCACCGGCGCGCTGGCCGAACGGGTGATCTTCGAAGGCAGGCGCGCAACGGGCGTTGCATGGACGGGCGGCCAGATCACACGCGGCAGGCGCATCATTCTTGCAGGCGGCGCAATCAATTCGCCGCAACTGCTGATGCTGTCGGGTATCGGCGCTGCTGCACACCTGCAGGGGCTGGGGATCGGTGTCGTCGCCGATCGCGCGCAGGTGGGCCAGAATCTGCAAGACCATCTGGACGTGCTGGTGCAGTGGAAGTGCAACGCGCCGATCACGCTGAATGCCAACACCAGCCCGCTGGTGAAGCTGTGGACCGGCCTGAACTGGATGCTGCGCAAGGAAGGCTCGGCCGCTTACATGCCAACGCCGGCCGGCGCGTTCGTGTCCACCCGCCCCGGCCTTGCCGCCCCGGATATCCAGATGCACTTCATGCCGGCCAAGGCCAACGCCCATGGGGTGGGCGGACTGTTGCCGGAACATGGTTTCCAGGTGCACGTCTGCCAGGTTCGTCCGGAAAGCCGTGGATCATTGTGGCTGAAATCGCCGGACCCGGCCGCCCATCCGGCGATCGACCCCAATTACCTGTCCGCCCCTGAGGACGTGGAAACCATCCTGAAGGGGATCGAGATCGCCCGCGCGATCGGCCGCGAACCGGCCCTTGCCCGCTATAATTCCGGCGAAGTCTGGCCGGGCGAAGGGGTGTCGGGCGCCGCCGTGCTTGAGAAACTGCGCGCGTGGGGCGAAACCATCTATCACCCGGTCGGCACCTGCCGGATGGGGCCTGACGCCGACGCCGTTACCGGCATCGACCTGCATGTGAACGGCGTGGAAGGACTGATGGTCGTCGATGCGTCGATCATGCCGTTCCTGATTTCCGGCAACACCAATGCGCCGACGATCATGATCGCCGAAAAGATCGCCCATCAGATCCGGCAGGAGCAAAAGGCCGGTGCAAGGCGGGCCGCATGAGCGCGACCCCCTTCAGCGTTCCCGAAAACGCCGCCGAAGCGGCGTGGATCCGCAAGCGCGTCGAGGAGTTCCGCTTCTTCGAGGAGCCGGAGGGCCACAACTGGGAACATGGCGCCAACCGCAACTATATGGAGCGGCTGCGCGAACATTGGCTGCAAAACTACGACTGGGGTGCGACCGTCGCCCGTATCAACCGCCTGCCGCACGCACGGGTAGAGGTGGAGCCGGGCTTTTCGCTGCATTGCATCCACCTGCGATCAAGCCGGGCCGACGCCCGGCCGCTGCTGATCGCGCACGGCTGGCCCGGTTCGATCCTTGAGTTCGAGGCGCTGTACGCAAGGCTTGCGGAACCCGAGGACCCGGCGCAACCGGCGTTTCACGTCGTTGCGCCGTCGCTTCCCGGCTATGCATGGAGCGACCGGCCCAAATCCCCGATCGGGCCGCGCGCGGTGGCGGCGCTGTATGCCCGGCTGATGCAGGCGCTGGGCTATTCTCGGTATCTCTATCAGGGTGGAGACTGGGGTTGCGTGATCGGCGGCTGGCTGGGCCTCGACTGCGGTGATGTGCGCGCAATCCATCTGAACGGCTTTGGCCTGCGCCCCGCCGACATGGAGCCGTCGAACGAAGCCGAACGCACCTGGCTGCAAAAGGCGGCGATGGTGCGGATGGCGGAAACCGGCTATCTGGCGATCCAGTCCACCAAGCCGCAGACGCTGGGTTTCGCGCTGATGGACAGCCCGATGGGCGTCGCGGCGTGGTTTGCTGAAAAATACTGCGCGTGGTCGGATCTGTCGAAACGCGCGATCGACCCGCCGTTCCCGATGGACACCCTTCTCGATACGATCATGATCTACCTGACGACACGGACATTCCTGTCGGCGACGTGGATCTATCGCGGGATGATCCTTGAAGGCGGGTTCACCATGCCGGCAGGGCAGCGCGTTTCAGTGCCGACCGGCGTTGCCAGCTTCCCCTATGATCTGCTGGCTTTCCCGCCGCGTGCCATGGTCGAGCGCGGGTATAATGTCGTCCACTGGACCGACATGCCGCGCGGCGGCCACTTCATCGGCCTGGAAGAACCGGAATTGCTGCTGGCCGACTTAAGGTCGTTCGCAGGCAGCCTCGGGTAGCCGCGCACCGTGCAATGGTTTAGGGGGTGGCGCCATGCCCCCTGCCTCCAACCGCGCCGAGGCTGGCCATGCCCTGCCTGCGCTGCCGTTCGCCGCACTTATATTCGGTTCCGCCTGCCTTGCGCTGGGGCCGCTGTTGGTGCGCCTGGCCGATGTTTCGCCGGTTTCTTCCGCATTCTGGCGGATGGGGCTGGCGTTGCCGGTGCTGCTGCTGATCGCCGTTGTCGAACGGCGACGGCAGGTTTCGGCTGCGCCGCTGCGCGGCTTGCCGGTTGCGCTGGGGCTGCTGGCCGGCGTGTTTTTCGCGGCTGATCTGGGCACATGGCACCTGGGGATCGTCCGCACGACGATGGCGAACGCAACCCTGTTCGGGAACGGCGCCGCGTTCATGCTGGCAGGCTGGGCGATGTGCATGGGCTGGGAACGGGTCGAGCGGTCGAAGCTGCTGGCGCTGGCGATGGCGGCCACCGGAACCGCGATGCTGCTGGGTGCGTCGGCTGAACTGAACCGCGAACATCTGGTTGGTGACCTGCTGTGCCTTTTGGCTGCGGGTTTCTATACCGGCTATCTGATCGTGGTGATGCGGCTTCGGGGCCGGCTTTCCACAGCCACGCTGCTCAGCCTCAGCACGGCTGCCAGTGCGGCGCTGTTGCTGCCGGTCGCGCTGGCGATGCCCGGCGCATTCTGGCCGACGGACTGGTGGCCGTTGCTGGCGCTGGCGATGTCCAGCCAGTTGGTGGGGCAGGGGCTGCTGGTGTTCGCCAGCGGGCTGCTGCCCGCATCGGTGATTGGCGTGGGGCTGCTGGTGCAGCCGATGCTGTCGGCGACGATCGGCTGGATCTGGTTCGGGGAAACCATGGGGTCGGTCGAACTTCTGGGGGCGGCGATCCTGTCTGCCGCACTGGTGCTGGTCAGGCGCTGATGGCGGCCTGACCAGCACCTGGTGTTTCATTCAGGAAACCGCGCGCGGGGCTTCACCGAACCGTTCATGGATGTCGATGCCCGTTACTTCTGCCTGTGCAAGCAGGCTGTCGACATAGGCGCGGCTGGCGCGAACCCAGCCGGCTTTTTCCTGCGCCTGCCGCAGTTCGCCGGCAACGGCCTCATAGGGGAGAACCGCGCCATGCGCGCGCGCGTCGAGGCGGATCAGGTGGAAGCCGTAGCGGGTTTCGACGGGGGCGTCGCAAAACGCGCCTTCCTCCATCGTGCAGAGCGCGGCCTCGAACTCGGCGACTGTGTCTCCGGATGCGACTTGCCCCAACATTCCGCCGCTGGTCCGCGACGAGCAGGCGCTGTGTTCCGCCGCAAGTTCGGCAAAGCGGCGCGGTTCGCGGCGCAGGCCGGCCAGCACCACTTCGGCGCGCGCCTTGGCCTGTGTGCGGGCCTGCGTGTCGCCCGGCGCTGCCGCGAACAGGATGTGCGCGGCTTCGAACAGTGATGGCCCGTGGAACCGTTCGGGATGCGCATCGTAGATCGCGCGCAGGGCATCCTCGTCGATGGCGGACGGCTGGATCGCTTCGTCCAGCAACTGCCGGATCAGCGCCTCGTCGTCGGTTTCCCAGAGGCCTTCCTCGATTTCGGCGGGGGAGGGGGCGATCTGCCGGGCGCGGGCTTCCTGCAACAGCAGTTCACGCACCACCAGTGCGCGCGCTGCTGCCTTCCATGCCCAGCCCGGCTTGCCCTTCGGAGCCGGGTGGTTCTGCGCTTCGGCGCCGATCGCCTGCGTGTCGATCACCACTCCGTTCACGCTTACCGGAACCGGCGGCGTTACGTTGCGTTGCACCTTCATGTTCAACGCTCCGTATGCTGATGCATCGGCGACACGCCGGAAAGCGCGGGCTTGGCACCACGGCGCGAGCGGACGATCTGATAGCCAGGCCGCCACAGATACCTGACCGGCGCCGACAGGATGTGCACCAGACGGGTGAACGGGAACAGCAGGAAGATCGTCAGACCCAGCAGGATGTGCGCCTTGAACAGCGGGTGCACGTCGACGATGTAATCAGCCGCGCCGCCGCGCATGTAGATGATCGCCTGCGCCCAGTTCATGAACTTGACCATTTCCTCGCCGTCGAGGTGCTGGAGCGAAATGGCGATCGTGCCGAGGCCGAGCACGAGCTGCGCCATCAGCAGAACCATGATGCCGGTGTCGGCAAGATTCGAATTGGCGCGGATGCGTGGATCGGTCAGGCGCCGCATCAGCAGGATGGTGCCGCCAACCAGCGTCATCAGCCCGGCGACGCCACCGGCGACGATGGCCAGAATCTGCTTTGCTTCGTGGGTGATGCCGAAGAAATCGAACACCTGAATGGGCGTCAGCAGGCCGACGAAGTGGCCGGCGAAGATCGCCAGAATGCCGACGTGAAACAGCACCGACCCCAGCACGAACTGCTTTTTCCGCAGAAGCTGGCTGGATCGCGACTTCCAGCTGAACGGATCACGGTCATAACGGGCGGCGCTGACAGCCACCATCACGGTGAGGGCGATGTACGGATAGATGCCGAAGAAGAAATTGTGCATCACGGCCTCCTGTTCGATTGGGGTGCTGCCGCGCGATCCATGCGGGCGAGAATGTCACGGCTGGCGGGGCAACCGGCATTCGGGTCAGGTCCGAAGGTGACTTGCGCCTCCTCCCATACGGCGTCGAGCGCGACGAGATCGTTCGGATCATCGTCGTTTTCAGCAAGCAGCGTCTGCGCTTCCTCGGTGTCGGCGCTGGCGGCGGAAAAGGCGGCAAGCGCTTCCAGCACTGCCGCATAGGGCGTGCTGCGGCGGCCCAGTCGTTCGGCAAGCGCCACAAGGATATGCCCGGCGCCCGACAACATGTCGTGCGCGTCGGCCAGCGGACGGGTCGACAGATAGTCCAGCAGGACCGGAAGGTGGTCGGGCAGTTCGGGGCCGGTAAGGTCGAAGCCGCCTGCGCGGTAGGTTTCCAGCAGATCAACCATCGCGCCGCCCCGGTCACGGCTTTCGCCGTGGATGTGCTCGAACAGATTGAGCGACAGGGTGCGCGACCGGTCGAACAGCAGGACGAAGCGCTCCTGCAGATCATAGAGATCGTCGGCCGCGAGCGACGCCAGCAACGGCTCCATCGTGCTGACGGCGGCTGCCGGCAGCACACCTTCGGCCAGGGCTTCGCGGATGGCGGGGACCGCTTCCTGAAGCTCGGCCGTCGGATAGGTGAGCAGGGCCGAGAGGGCTTTGAACGTCCTCACGAGATGAACTCCTGCGGGCTGCGGAACTTCTTGCTGCTGAACAGCGATTCGCCGGAATGGCCCGAAGAACAACCGTTGCCGTCGGTGAAGCCGCAACCGCTGCGCAGATCATAGGCGTCCTCGACCAGCTCGCGGTGCGTCGTCGGGATGACGAAGCGATCCTCGTAGTTGGCGATGGCGAGCAGTTGATACATCTCGTCGATCTGCTGCGGCACCAGCCCGACCTTCTGGGCGACGCCCAGATTGACGACGCCATCGACCGTTTTCGACCGCATGTAGGCCCGCATCGCCAGCATCCGCTCGAGCGCGGAAACCACCGGCGCTTCGTCGCCTGCGGTCAGCATGTTGGCAAGATACCGCACCGGAATACGCAGCGAGGCGACGTCCGGCATGTTGTCCTTGGCGGAAATCCGGCCCGCTTCGGCAGCGTTCTGGATCGGCGACAGCGGCGGCACATACCAGACCATCGGCAGCGTCCGGTATTCGGGGTGCAGCGGGAAGGCGATCTTCCATTCCATCGCCATCTTCCAGATCGGCGACCGTTGCGCGCCCTTGATCCAGTCCTCGGGCACGCCCTCGGCACGGGCGGCCGCGATCACGTCGGGGTCGTTCGGGTCGAGGAAAACGCCGAGTTGCGCGTCGTAGAGGTCTTTTTCATTCTCGACGCTGGCGGCTTCGGCGATCCGGTCGGCGTCATACAGCATGACGCCAAGATAGCGGATGCGGCCGACGCAGGTTTCCGAACACACCGTAGGCTGGCCGCTTTCGAGGCGCGGATAGCAAAGGGTGCACTTTTCGGATTTGCCGGTCGACCAGTTGTAATAGATCTTCTTGTAAGGGCAGCCGGACACGCACATCCGCCAGCCACGACACTTTTCCTGATCGATCAGCACGACACCGTCGTCCTCGCGCTTGTAGATCGCGCCCGACGGGCACGACGCAACGCAGGCCGGGTTGAGGCAGTGCTCGCACAGCCTCGGCAGATACATCATGAAGGTGTTTTCGTACTGGCCGTAGATTTCCTTCTGCACGCCTTCGAAGTTGTAATCCTTCGAGCGCTTGGCGAACTCTCCGCCGAGGATTTCTTCCCAGTTCGGGCCCCATTCGATCTTTTCCATGCGCTCGCCGCTGATCAGCGAACGGGGGCGCGCCGTCGGGAACGCCTGCATTTCCGGCGCCGACTTCAGGTGGTCGTAGTCAAAGGTGAACGGCTCGTAGAAGTCGTCGATCTCAGGCAGGTCGGGGTTGCCGAAGATGTTGGCAAGAATGCGCCATTTGCCGCCCTGCTTGGGTTGCAGCGCGCCGGACTTCGTGCGCGTCCAGCCGCCGTTCCAGCGCTTCTGGTTCTCCCAGTCCTTGGGATAGCCGATGCCGGGCTTGGTCTCGACGTTGTTGAACCAGGCGTATTCGACGCCTTCGCGGCTGGTCCACACGTTCTTGCAGGTAACCGAACAGGTATGGCACCCGATGCATTTGTCGAGGTTCAGCACCATTCCGATTTGTGCGCGTACTTTCATTGTGCTGCCTCCGTGACTGCTGTTGCCGGCTT
>NZ_DBNHFX010000190.1:0-8859 GCF_057137845.1 Sandaracinobacteroides sp.
GCTTCAGGTGATCGATATCGGCCTGCGCCGACCCCGCTTCCGGATGGGTTTCGGGATATGCGCCAACCGACAGCTCGAACGGGTGGCGCGCGCGGATACCGGCCACCAGCTCGGCCGCATCGGCATAACCGCCGGGCTGCGCGACGAAGCGGCGCTCCCCGCCCGGCGGATCGCCACGCAACGCCACGATATGGCGGACCCCGGCCTGCCAATATTGATCGAGGATTTCATCGATTTCGGCGCGGCTGGCATTGACGCAAGTCAGGTGCGCTGCGGCCGGGATCGAGGTTTCCGAAACGATCCGGGTAACCGTTGCGTGCGTGCGTTCGCGTGTCGATCCGCCGGCACCATAGGTGACCGATACAAATCGCGGACGCAACGGAGCAAGCGTTTCGATTGAATTCCAGAGAGTTTCAGCCATTTTTTCGGTTTTTGGTGGAAAAAATTCGAAGCTGATCTGGATGTCGCCCGGCAGGTCGGCGAACAATGGTGCGCCAAGCGCGCAGGCGGCGTCGGTCGCGATCATGCCGGACATTGGCCATTCCTTCCTTCGCACAGGAGGACCGTCAGTTCCGGCCCCGGATGGCGCGACACCAGCCTCCCCTCCAGGCCGGCCTCGTTCAGCAGCCCCAGCAATGTCTCGTCGTCGAAACCAAGCCGCGCGTGGCGATGGCGCGTGCGCAGTTCTTCATGTTCGTGCGCCGCATAGTCGGCGACCAGCAGGCGCCCACCGGGCGCCAGCACGCGTGCGGCCTCGGCCAGCACGGCACCGGGATCGTCGGCGAAGTGCAGGACATGCTGCATGGTGACGGTGTCGAACGAATGATCGGCGAATGGCAGGTTTCCCATGTCGGCCTGCCGCAGATCGACGGCCTGTCCGCTCTCGGCCGTCAGTTTGCCGCGTGCAAGCCGCAGCATTTCAGGCGAGCGATCGATGCCGGTCGCCGTCGCGGCGAACGGCGCCAGAATTTCCAGAATGCGCCCCGTGCCCGTGCCGATATCCAGCAGGCGGCCGGCTTTACGATCGCTGGCAGCGATGAATGCCTCCTCGACCGCTTCGTCCTGCCCGCCCATGCGGCGCAGCATGTCCCATTCACCGGCATTCGCTTCAAACCAGCCGTCGATGGCCTTCTGCCGGTCGGCCCGCACCTGCCGCAGCCGCGCACGTTCGCCCTCGATCGGGTCCGGCCCGGCAAACAGGCGATGGGCAAGATCGGCGATTTCAGCGGCAGGCACTTCATCGCCAAGGCCGACGAACACCCACGCCCCTTCTTTCTGGCGCTTCACAAGCCCGGCATCGCCCAATATGCGCACATGCCGCGAAACGCGCGGCTGGCTCTGGCCCAGGATTTCGGCCAGTTCGCCGACAGAAAGTTGCAGATCGCGCACCAGCAGCATGATTTTCACGCGCGTCGGATCGGCAAGGGCCGCAAAAATTTCGTGAGGCATCGACATCTTTGAAAGAGTTAAAGATGTCTTTATATGTGGTCAAGCCCCATTCCGGCCTCTGCCCGACGCATCGGCGCTTGTGCCTGCGCCGTTCCCGCACTACCGGCAATACATGCGCCCGTTTCAATTTCTGCCGGCGGCGGCCCTGCTTGCCTTGACCGGCTGCGCGCACAACGCCGATCGCCTTGACCGTGTTGCGATCTCCGCACGGGCTGAAGCGGACCCGTGGGAAAACACCAACCGGCAAATCTATGCGCTAAGCATGGGCGTCGACAAGAACGTGCTGCTGCCGATCACCAACGGCTATCGCACAGTCGTTCCGGAAGCGCCGCGCCGGGGCATCGGCAATTTCTATGCCTTTGCGCGCGAACCAACCTATTTTGCCAACGCCGTGCTGCAGGGAAAACCGAAAAGCGCCATCCACACGCTGGGGCGCTTTCTGATCAATGGCATATTGGGGCTGGGCCTTGCCGACCACGCAACCGACATGGGCGTCGGCGTGCAACCGCATGATTTCGGCCAGACGCTTGCCGTCTGGAACGTCTCCTCTGGCCCCTATCTGTTCACCCCGGTTCTTGGCCCAAGCACCGTGCGCGACACGTTGGGCTTCGTCGTCGATTTCGCGTTCGACCCGGCAGATCTGTTGAAGGCACGGGTGCTGACCATGCCGCAACGCGCCGTCATGCTGGGCGGGCGCGTGCTCGATTTCCGCTCGCAATTGCGCGACAAGGGCGAACAGTTGCTGATCGGCGCCGCCGACCCATACGCCACGACGCGGTCAGCCTGGTTGCAGATGCGCCGCTACGAAATCTTCGACGGCAATCCCCCCGCCGATCCAGAGGACGAGGAATTCACCGACGCGTCAGGCCCGGCCGATATGGCCGCCACTCCCGGCGCCGCCACCCAACCCGCACCCGGGCATGTGGCCGAGGAGATGCCGCAATGAAGCGCGCGCCAGCGATCGCCGTGCTGCTGGCCTTTGGCCTTGCCGGATGCGGCCGTGACGAAAACAGGAAAAGCGACGCCGCGATCCAGCAGGGGATCGACCGTTCTGTCGCCGACGTTCGCGCCGCAAACGCAGCGGCCGCTGCCCCGGCAGAGGCAGCGCCACCGACGCGCTGATCAGCGCAGCATCAACCCGCCGTCGATCGCCAACGATTGCCCGGTGATATAGGGAGCGCGCTGCGAAGCAAGGAACAGGATCGACTGGGCCACTTCCTCTGGTTCGCCCCAGCGCTTGGCCGGGATGGATTTCAGCACCCGCTTTTCATAATCCGGCGAAGTGCGCTGGATTTCGGTCATGCGTGTGCGGATGAAGCCCGGTGCAACCATGTTCACCCGAACCCCGTCCGGCGCCCATTTGTCGGCCAGCGCGCGGGTCAGGCCCAGAACGCCGGCCTTTGAAGCAGTGTAGGCGGGGGTTTCGCGCAAGGCGAGGAAGCTTGCCAGCGAGCCTATGTTGACGATCGTGCCGCCCCGCTCTTTCAGGGATGGGTAGAACGCCTTGCTGACTTCCATCACCGACATCAGGTTCACTTCGATGACCGAGCGGAACCCCTCGTCGGTGTATTCGTCTGCCCGGCCGGTCCCGGCGTTGTTCACCAGAACATCGATCGCGCCGACAGACTTCGCCAGCGCCTTGCCCGCGCCGGGCTTCGACAGATCGACCTGCTGATAGGTAAAGCCCGACAGATCGTCTGCATAGTCGCCCGCCGAAGCGCGCGTGCCGGTGATGATCACCTCGGCGCCGGCTTCGCGAAAGGCCTGCGCCGCAGCAAGCCCTATCCCCTGGCTCGCCCCGGTGACGAGCACGCGTTTCCCCTTGAACTCCGGCCAGTTGCTCGTCATCGGGCTTCTCCTTGTTTGGCGTTTTCGTCACACTGCTTTCATAGCCGCCACTAGGCAAGGCCGGGCCTCGGCGCATCTCGCATTTCTGACAATTTGCGCGCATCTCCATTCGCAACGCATTTTTGACGGGTGACGAAGGCATCGCCCTGACCTAGTTTCGGCCCATGTTTTTGCACTTCCTCGACGAGCTACGCGCCGCACGCATTCCAGCTTCGCTGAAGGAGCACCTGATGCTCCTCGAGGCGATGCAGAGCAATGTGATCGAAAACCGTGTCGAGGATTTCTATTATCTGTCGCGCGCTGTTTACGTGAAAGATGAAGGACTTCTCGATCGTTTCGACCAGGTTTTCTCAAAAGTTTTCAAAGGTCTCGAAACCGAGATCGACACCGGCGCCAAAGAGGTTCCCGAAGAGTGGCTGAAAAAACTGGCGGAGCTTTACCTGACCCCCGAGGAGATGGCTGAAATCAAGTCGCTCGGAAGCTGGGAAGAGATCATGGAGACGCTGAAAAAGCGGCTCGAGGAACAGCAGAAGCGCCACGAGGGCGGCAACAAATGGATCGGCACCGCCGGGAAGTCGCCGTTCGGCGCCTATGGATTCAACCCGGAAGGCGTTCGCATCGGGCAGGACAAGGGGCGTCAGGGCAAGGCGCTGAAAGTCTGGGACAAGCGGGAGTTTCGCAACCTCGACTCGTCCGTCGAACTTGGAACCCGGAACATCAAGGTCGCGCTGCGAAGGCTGCGGAAATTCGCCCGCGAGGGTGCAGCCGACGAACTGGATCTGGACGCCACCATCAAGGGAACCGCGCGCAAGGCCTATCTCGATATCGTGATGCGCCCAGAGCGGCACAATGCGGTGAAATTGCTGCTGTTTTTAGACGTTGGCGGATCGATGGACCCGCACATCAAGGTGATGGAAGAATTGTTCTCGGCAGCACGTTCCGAGTTCAAGCACCTTGAATATTTCTATTTCCACAACTGCCCCTATGAGGCCGTATGGAAAGACAACAAGCGGCGCTGGTCCGAGCGTATGTCGACACTCGACGTTCTTCATAAATACCCGCATGATTACAAGCTGATCTTCGTTGGCGACGCTTCCATGAGCCCCTACGAAATCAACTATGCAGGTGGATCAGTAGAACACTGGAACGAGGAAGCCGGCGAAGTCTGGATGAAGCGCCTGACCGACGTCTATCACGCGGCGGCCTGGATCAACCCGATCCCGGAACAGCACTGGACGCACAGCCAGTCGATCCAGATGATGAAGAATCTGATGGAAGGCCGCATGTTCCCGCTGACACTGGAAGGACTTGACCGCGCCATGCGGGAGCTGACGCGCGCACACTGACGTACGCCTCCTGCTACTGCCCCTTCAAAACGAACAGTGCATGATCGGCCCTGAGGTTGGGCAAGGTGCGAATGCGCCTGTCGCCGCTAAGATATGCCTCGCGCTCGATCGAGAGGCCGAGTTCATGCGCCAGCGCACGAAAATCATCGACCGTGCACAGATGGATATTCTCGGTTTCGTGCCAGCTCGTCGGCAGGTTGCGCGTTACCGGCATACGCCCGCCGACCAGCAGGCTGAGCCTGACCCGCCAGAAGCCGAAATTCGGAAAGGCGACGATCGCCCGCCGACCGATCCGCACCAGATCGAGCAGCACCTGCATCGGCCGATCCATCGCCTGCAAGGTTTCGGACAGAATGGCATAGTCGACCGACTGGTCGGGGAACGCAGCGAGATCATGTGTCGCATCGCCCTGCACGACCGACAGCCCCTGCGCGACGGCCGCAGCAACGCGCCGCGAGTCCAGTTCGATCCCGCGCCCGTCCACCCGATTCGTGTCGCGCAGATAGGCAAGCAGGCGCCCATCCGAACAGCCGACATCCAGCACCGACGCCCCGGCGGGCACCAGCCCCGCGATCTGCCGCAATCTGGTGGGGGCGCCATTCATGGCCGTGGCGCCCACTTCCCGGCTTCGCCCGCACGCAGAAACCCGTCAACCACGTCCTCGAGGCCCGGCGTGTCCAGGAGGAACGCGTCATGGCCGAACGGACTGGACAACTCGACGAAGCTGACATGTCGTCCGGCTGCAACCAGCGCCTGCACCACGCGCTTGGCTTCCGAGGTAGGGTAGAGCCAGTCACTGTCGAACGAGATCACGCAGAAGCGCGCATTGGTTCGTGCAAACGCCAGCGCCAGTTGGCCGCTGTGGCCTTCCGCAAGGTCGAAATAATCGAGTGCGCGCGTGATATAAAGATAGCTGTTGGCGTCGAAGCGGTCGACGAAGCTCATGCCCTGATGGCGCAGATAGCTTTCGATCTGGAAGTCGGCATCGAAACCGAAGCTTTTTGCACCCTTCTGCTGTAGCCGCCGGCCGAACTTCTCGGTCAATCCGGCTTCGGAAAGATAGGTGATGTGCGCGGCCATCCGCGCCACCGCCAGCCCTTTTACCGGCCCCTTTTCAAGGCCATAAGTGCCACCCTTCCATGCGGGATCAGCCATGATCGCCTGCCGGCCGACTTCGTGAAAGGCGATGTTCTGCGCACTGTGTCGCGCGGCAGCCGCAATCACCACCACCGACCGTACCCGGTCAGGGAATGCTGCCGCCCATTGCAGCGCCTGCATCCCGCCCATCGAGCCGCCGACCACTGCCTGCAGCGTGGCAATGCCAAGCTGATCGAGCAGCGCCGCCTGCGCGCGCACCATGTCGGCGATGGTAATCACCGGGAATCGCAGGCCCCATGGCTTGCCGTCTTCGGGGTGCGGGCTGGCCGGGCCTTCACTGCCCATGCAGCCGCCGATTACGTTGGTGCAGATGATGAAATGGCGATCCGGATCGATCGGTTTTCCCGGGCCGACCATGCGCGGCCACCAGCCGGGCTTCCCTGTGACGGGATGGGTGGTTGCGACATACTGGTCGCCGGTCAGCGCATGGCACACAAGAATCGCATTATCGCGGGCAGCGTTCAGCGTTCCAAGCACCTCGTGGCCGATAGCCGGGCGCGGCAGGAACTGCCCGCCGTCGAGCGGCAGGTCATGGTCGAGGCGCATGATCGTATGGGAAACCTCGGGCGACACCCTCTGGCCGTTAGCAGCGCCGCGCCGCGCTGGCAAAGCCTCTGCGCACTTGCGGCAAGCGCCTACCCTGCCTAACGGGTCTGGCATGACCGCACCACGCCCCAACCCATGGATCAGCGAAATCGAGGCATATGTTCCCGGCTCGTCGAAAGGCGCAGGCGGGCGGCCGCCGGTAAAACTGTCGTCGAACGAAAACCCCTGGGGGCCAAGCCCCCACGCCGTCGAGGCGCTGAAGGCGGCCGCGAATGGCAGCCATCGGTATCCCGACGGAACGGCTGAACGGCTGCGGGCAAAGATCGCGGCGCTGCACGGCCTCGATCCCGACCTGATCGTCTGCGGCACTGGCTCCGACGAAATCCTGCAACTGTTGCCGCTGATCTATTGCGCCCCCGGAGACAGCGTTGCCTATGTCAGGCACGGCTTCATGGTGTATCCGATCGCCGCGCGCCGGGCTGGCGCTGCGCCGTTGGCCGCACCCGATCGCGATTACACTGCCGACATCGACGCGCTGCTGGCAACTGTGCGGCCCGACACCCGGATCCTGTTCATTGCCAACCCCAACAATCCCACGGGAACGATGATTCCGGCGGCTGAAATGGCGCGGCTGCATGCCGGTCTCAGGCCCGACATCCTGCTGGTGATCGATCAAGCCTACGCCGAATACCTCGACGAGCCTGACCCCGACGGCGGGCTGGCGCTGGCGAAGACCCATGCGAACGTGCTCGTCACGCGCACCTTTTCAAAGATCTACGGCCTTGGCGGCCTGCGCGTAGGCTGGGCAACCGGCCACGCCGACATCATTGCCGAACTGAACCGCGTGCGCGCGCCCTTCCCGATTTCCGTGCCTGCACTGGCGGCGGCAGAAGCAGCAGTCGACGATCAGGCCCATGTTTCGGCCTGCCGCACCCTGAACCGGGAACAGCGCGAGCGCCTGACGCAGGCGATTTCCGGATTTGGAAACAAAGGGCTTGGCGCGATTCCTTCACACGCAAACTTCGTTTTGATGACCTGCCCCTCCGAAGGGGCGCTGCAGGCCGGAGAATTGCATTGCAGGCTGGCAGAAGCGGGCTACATCACCCGCTGGCTTCCCGGCCAGGGGCTGGCGAACGAACTGCGCATCTCGATCGGCACCGAGGAGGAAATGACCGGGCTGATCGCGACGCTGGCAAGCATCGTCGAAGGCGCCTGATGCTGCCCTTCTCTCGTGTTACCGTGATCGGGCTGGGGCTGATCGGCTCGTCGCTCGTTCGCGCAGTGCGCGCACACATGCCCGATGCGCGCCTCACCGGGTTCGACGCCAGCGACGAAGTGCGGGCGCGTGTGCGCGAACTGGGTATCGTCGACGAAGTCGCCACGTCAGCGGGCGCGGCAGTCGAGGACGCCGACCTCGTCATTCTGGCGGTGCCGCTTGGCAGCTACGAAAGCGTCGGTCGCGAGATTGCCGCGGAAATGGCCCCCGGCGCACTGGTGTCGGACGTGGGATCGGCCAAGCAATCCGTCATCGATACGCTGGCGCCACTGCTGCCGGCCGGTGTGCAACTGGTGCCCGCGCACCCCGTTGCCGGCACCGAACAATCAGGCCCGGATGCCGGGTTCGCCAGCCTGTTCGAAGGCCGCTGGTGCATCCTGACGCCGCCACCCGGAACACCGGACGCGACGGTCGAGCGGCTGGGCGAATTCTGGACCGCGATCGGATCCAGGGTCGATGTGATGGATGCGCGCCACCATGATCTGGTGCTGGCCGTCACCAGCCATATCCCCCACCTGATTGCCTACTCGATCGTGGGCACTGCCGCCGATCTGGAAGGCGTAACCCGCAGCGAAGTCATCAAATATTCAGCGGGGGGTTTCCGCGATTTCACCCGCATCGCCGCCTCCGACCCGACGATGTGGCGCGACGTGTTCCTGACCAACCGCGACGCCGTGCTGGAGGTGTTGGGCCGGGTGAGCGAGGACATCGCCGCCCTGCAACGCGCGATCCGCTGGGGCGACGGCGATATCCTGTTCCAGCGCTTCACCAGCTCGAGAGACGTGCGCCGGGCAATCATCGACGCCGGGCAGGATACCGCCGACGCCGACTTCGGGCGCAAGCACTAACGATCCACGGGGCGTTCGGGCAGGTCGTCTTCGGTGTTTGCCTCGACGATCTGCATCGCAACGGACAGCCTGTGCCCGGCACGCGCGAATGCCGCGATCTGCCGTGCCTTCATCCGCTGGTCATCGATCACCGGTCCGAACGGCCCAAGGCGCTTGCGCCGCGCGAAATCCAGCGCCGCCGCCAGAGGATCGTGGCTATCCAGAACGGCCTCGCGGATGTCGGCCTCTACACCGGCAGTGGCCAACGACTGTCTGACACGCCCTGCCCCCATTCCACGCCGCGCAAGGCCACGAGCGCGGCTTCGGGCATATTCCTCGTCGTTGACATAGCCCAGTTCGACCATCCGGTCGGCGGTGCTTTCGGCAAGATCATGGTCGGCGCCATCGG
>NZ_DBNHFX010000191.1:0-3996 GCF_057137845.1 Sandaracinobacteroides sp.
CGCCGCGACCGCCATGGCCGTGGCTGGCGCGCCCTGATCCACCGCGACCCGGCCCGCCACGGCCGTGTCCGCCACGGCCCGGCCCACCATGGCCCTGACCTGATCCGTTGCGGCCTTGTGCTCCACGACTGTGACCGCCCTGACCGTGACCACCATGGTCCTGACCGCTGTGGCCGCCTTGGCCACCATGACCGCGACCTGGCCCCTGGTGGAAGCCGCCGGGGCGCTTGGCAGGCCGGCGATCGCCGCCTTCGTGGCCGGCATGTTCGCCCGCCGCGTCGCGGCCCGCAAACTGCCGCGGATGCCCATGTTGCCCCTGTCCGTCGTACGCTTGCGCATCGCCGCCATGATGGCGCGGGTGCGGGCGACGGCCGCGCGGCCCACCATGTGCATGACCGGCAGGGCGCGCTGCGTGGCGGTGCGTGCCGATTTCGCCGGGCCGCGCATATTCGTCGCGCCCCGAAGCGCGCACCGGCGCAGGCTTCGGCAGGCTTGCCGCTTCCTTCAGGAAGTTCGGCGGCAGCGGCAGCGCGTCGACCTTTTGCCGGATCAGGCGCTCGATGTCCTTCAGGTAGGGCTTTTCGTCGGGCGCGCAGAAGCTCAGCGCGATGCCTTCGCGCCCGGCGCGTGCCGTGCGGCCGATTCGGTGCACATATTGTTCCGGCACATTGGGGATCTCGAAGTTGATCACATGGCTGACTGCGTCGATGTCGATGCCACGGGCGGCGATGTCGGTTGCCACCAGCACCCCGATGTGGCCGTCGCGGAACAGTGCCAGCGCCCGTTCACGCTGCGGCTGGCTTTTATTGCCGTGGATCGCGGCGGCACGAACCCCGGCGCCTTCCAGATAGCGGACGACGCGGTCGGCGCCATGCTTGGTGCGGGTGAATACAAGGCACTTGGCGAAGTCGGGCTGACGCAGCGTCAGCGTCAGCAGCGCCTGCTTTTCCGCCTGGTTGAGGAAGGTGACATATTGCTCCACCTTCTCGGCAGTCGTGGCGACGGGCGTCACTTCCACCTTGACGGGGTTGCTGAGGAAACGGCCTGCCAGATCGGCGATCGACGCCGGCATGGTGGCCGAGAAAAACAGGCTCTGGCGCTGGCGCGGCAGGATGGTTGCGATGCGCTTCAGCGCGTGGATGAAACCAAGATCCAGCATCTGGTCGGCTTCGTCGAGCACCAGAACCTCGACCTGATCGAGCAGCACGGCGCGTCGATCGACGAGATCGAGGAGCCGGCCGGGCGTTGCCACCAGCACGTCGGCGCCGTGCGACAGTTGCCGTTCCTGGCGCTGGATCGGAACGCCGCCGAACACCGTGATGATCGACAGTTTCACGAAACGTGCATAGCTGCGGAAGCTGTCGGCGATCTGGGTCGCCAGCTCGCGCGTCGGGGCAAGCACCAGCACACGCGGTGCCAGCTTGCGGCGCGGCGCGGGATTGGCGATCAGCCGGTCGAGGATCGGCAGCGCAAAGGCCGCCGTCTTGCCGGTACCGGTCTGCGCAATGCCAAGCAGGTCGTGGCCTTCGAGCGCCGGGGGAATGGCGCTGCTCTGGATAGGGGTCGGGTTGTGGTAACCCTCGTCCTCAAGGGCCGAGAGCAGCGGCTGGGCGAGGCCCAGCGAAGAGAAATCAGTCAAGAATCAGTCTTTCGTCTGGCGTTGCGCCTTGTGTTGCGCAAAACCGGCCAGACATCCCGCGTGGCAGGAATGTCAGATGGGGACAGCGCTAAACCCGGGGTCGGTTCGGTAAATCCGATGCGATCACGCGCCCCGGCGACTGGCCTGCCGTTGCATTTTCCCGAACCGGGTTGCAGGGGCGCCATCGCTGTGGCCGCGCAAATGGTGGGAACTGCGGCAAAAGTCAAGGACGGGTGCGAAAAAGGGGCCGGCGGTCTGTCCGCCGGCCCCCGTTTCTGGCCCCCGTTCCGGTGTTTGGGGCGCTGTTCGTCAGGCGTCCCTGCCGCCGGGCGTCGGCGCGCCCGGCATTGGCGGCACCGGCTGCGGCGGCACGTCAGCGTCGGCTTCCGGCACCGAAACGATGCCACGGGCGACGTGGCTCTTGCGGTAGCCGTACAGGAAATAGACGACCAGTCCGATGCCGCCCCAGATCGGCAGCACCAGCATCGCCTTCACCGGCAGCGAGAAATAAAGATAGAGGCAGCCGATCGTTGCCAGCGGGGCGACGAGCCAGACCGCAGGGGTGCGGAACGGGCGGTGCCGTTCAGGCTGGCGGCGGCGCAGGATCAGCACTGCCAGCGACACCATCAGGAACGCGAACAGGGTGCCGGCGTTCGCAATCGCCGCCAGTTCACCGACCGGCAGGAACGCGGCGGCAAAGGTCACGCCAACGCCCGTCACCATGGTGATGATGTGCGGTGTCTTCCACTTGGGGTGGATGTTCGACAGCTTTTCCGGCAGCAGCCCGTCGCGCGACATCACGAAGAAGATGCGCGTCTGGCCATAGATCATGACGAGGATGACCGAGGGCAGGGCAAGGAACGCAGCCAGCCCGATCAGGTTGCCGACGTTCAGATAGCCGACTTCGCGCATGACGTGCGCCAGCGCCTCTTTCGAGCAGGCGAGCGGCTGCTGGCCGATTGCTGCAAGTTCGCCGCAACGGGCAAAGAGAGCCGGCGAACCCGGGTCCACCCAGTTGCCCAGCGCGTCCGTCACCGGTTGGGCGCCGAGCGGCGAACCGATCGCGCCTGCTGCCACCAGCAGGTAGAAAACGGTGCAGATGCCGAGCGATCCCAACAGGCCCAGCGGCACGTTGCGCTGCGGATTGACGGTTTCTTCAGCGGCGGTCGATACCGCGTCGAACCCGACATAGGCGAAAAAGATGGATGCAGCCGCCGCCGAGATTCCGGCAAAGCCCTGCGGTGCGAACGGCGCGAAGTTTTCCATTTTCATCACCGGCAGCGCCAGCGCGATGAACGCGGTCAGCGCGACGACCTTGATCGCCACCAGAACGGCGTTCAGGCGGGCGCTTTCCGTCGTTCCAAGCACCAGCAGGCCGGTGATGGCCAGCGCGATGATCACGGCGGGCAGGTTGATGATGCCGTTCGCATAGGGTCCGTTCACCAGTTCCCACGGCAGTTCGATCCCGAACCAGCCGCGCAACTGGCCGACGAAATAGCCAGACCATCCAACTGAAACGGCCGATGCCGCGACCGCATATTCCAGCACCAGTGCCCAGCCGACCATCCACGCCAGCAATTCGCCCATGACGGCGTAGGTGTAGGTGTAGGCCGATCCGGACACCGGCACCATCGATGCGATTTCCGAGTAGCAGAGTGCCGCGACGCCGCAGACGAGCGCCGCAAGCACGAAGCTGACCATCATGCCCGGCCCGGCGAACTGGGCGGCTTCCGATGTCAGGACGAAGATGCCGGTGCCGATGATGGCGCCGACGCCGAGCAAGGTGAGCTGCCACGCCCCCAAAGTCCGCGTCAGGCTTTTCTTTTCAGCAGTGGCAAGAATGGAGTCGAGTGGCTTGATGCGCCAGGACATGCGGTTCCCTTCCTGAACCCCGCGGCCCCTCTTGTCCGCGGGTCAATTCGTGGCGGCGAAACTGTCCTTTCGCGCGGCCCCGGTCAAGCGCCGCGAACGAGCATCGGGCCGAGCGGACGGCCGCCGAAGATATGAACGTGCAGATGCGGCACTTCCTGATGGCTGTCGGTGCCGGCGTTCGCCAGAATCCGATAGCCGTTTTCCTCTAGCCCAAGCTGCCGCGCGACGTCGCCGACGGCACGCCAGAAGCCGGCCTGCAGGCTGTCGGGTGCGTGGGCCGAAAAGTCTGCAAGGCTGACGTAGGGGCCTTTCGGGATCACCAGCACATGCACGGGCGCTTGCGGGTTGATGTCGTGGAAGGCGAGGGCGAATTCGTTCTCGAAGACGGTGTTCGCCGGAATTTCCCTGCGCAGGATCCGGGCGAAGATGTTGCCTTCGTCATAGGGGGTGCCGTTGCTGATCGCCATTCAAACCCTCCGCGCTTT
>NZ_DBNHFX010000192.1:0-4329 GCF_057137845.1 Sandaracinobacteroides sp.
AAGGACTGGACAGTTGCCCGCAGGAGTGCTGGTCGGTCTATCCGCAGACGATCACCGGCTTTCTGGGCACGCCGGACGAGCGGATGCTGTTTTGCGGCATGGCCATCGGTTTCGCCGATGAAGCCGATAAGGCCAACAAGTTCCGTGCGCGCCGCGCCCCCGTCGACGCATTCGCCCGCTTTCACGGGATATGACCATTATGACATGTGTGTAAAAAGTTGACATTCTTTATTCGAAACCGGCGTCATCATGCAGCGAACCCTTGACATTATTCGTGTCGATATCATATGCGCCCTGTCGAAAGCGGCGCCTGGTCGGACAACCCGCGCGCCTGGTTTCGACAGAACAGAAATAACGTAAGATCCGCGTAATCAGGAGAGTCGCATGAAGTTTGGCGTTTTGATTGGTGCCGCGCTTGGCGCGCTGGCGCTGTCGGCCCCGGCATCCGCTGTGGTGGTGTTCGACCTCGGCAATGTTTCGCTGGTGGACGGTGGAACGCTGACCGGATCGTTGACAGTGAGCGACGATCTCCAGACTTTGGTCGACTTCAGCTTCACCACTTCGTCGAACCACAACTGGCCCTATCTGAACTTCACCGGGCGCACCTATACCATGGCCGACGCAACGGCCCTGACCTGGAACCCGACGAATGGCCTGTGGTCGCAATATGGTTCGCCGCTGGCGCAGGTTCGCATCTATCTGGGCGAACAACTCACGTCGGCAGGCGCAGTCCTTAGCGGAGACGCTGGTGAATGGCAGGCCAGTGCCGGCTTCCGGTCGGTGGTCAACGGCGCGCTTACCCCGCAGGCAACCCCCGGCGCGGTGCCTGAACCCGCCGTCTGGGCGATGCTGATCGCGGGCTTCGGCCTGGTCGGGGTGGCGCTGCGCCGGCGCTCCGGAATGGTGGCCGCTTCGAGCTGAACCGGCGTCGCCAAACGAAAACCAATACGCCGCTCCTGCTTTGTGCCGGGGCGGTGTTTTTCGTTTGCAGCGGGTGTTCGATGGTTTGCACATGCGCGCATGCATCGGATAGCAATGTAGTATGCCGGAAAACAGAAACATCGCGCTGTTGATCGACGCCGACAATTCGTCGCCGTCCGGTCTCGATCAGGCCCTTACGGTGTTGGCCGAGCTTGGATCGGTGAACATCAAGCGCGCCTATGGCAACTGGACCAAGCCCGCGCTGAAGGGCTGGGCTGCCCTGACGCAGCGCTATGCGATCGAGCCGCAGCAGCAGTTCGACATTACACGCGGCAAGAACGCGACCGACATGAAGATCGCCATCGATGCGATGGATCTGTTGTACACCGGCCGCGTCGATGGGTTCGGTATCATGTCGAGCGATGGCGATTTCATGCCGGTAGTCGTTCGGCTGCGCCAGAACGGCTTGCCTGTCTATGGCTTTGGCTCGGAAAGGGCGCCCGAAGGTTTCCGGGAATCCTGCACACGCTTCATCGACCTCGATGTGCTGGTGAAAACGCAGGAAAGCGGCGATCAGCCGGCATGGCCCTCGGTCGACGAGGCCGTTGTCACCCTGCTTGGTGAAGCATGGAAAGCCTCGAAGCGCGACGAGCGCGGGTTCGCCACCCTGTCTGAAATCGGCCAGCGCGCGTCCAGCCGGTCATCGTTCGATGCGCGCAATTTCGGTTTCACTCGGCTTTCCGACCTGATCGCATCCTTGCCGCAGTTCGCCATCGAACGGCGCGACAACGGCACGGTCTATGTGAGGCGCACGCGCTGACACGCGGCGCACATTGACACGGGGGCAGGGCGGCGTTGCCGCGTCGCGGCGAAACGCCTATGGGCAGGCGATGACCGACGCCCCTTCTCCTGCCGCCAATCCCATGCGGACACGCAAGCCTGACTGGCTTCGCGTTCGCGCGCCCACGTCGCAGGGCTTTGCCGAAACAAAAAAGCTGATGCGGCGGCTGAAACTGAACACCGTCTGCGAGGAAGCGGCCTGCCCGAACATCGGTGAGTGCTGGCAACAGAGCCACGCCACGGTAATGATCCTTGGCGACACCTGTACGCGGGCCTGTGCGTTCTGCAATATCAAGACGGGGATGCCCAACCGGGTAGACCCGCACGAGCCGGTGCATGTCGCCGAAGCGGCAGCGGAACTGGGGCTGAAGCATATCGTCATCACCTCGGTCGACCGGGACGACCTGCCCGACGGCGGCGCAACGCAATTCGTGCGCGTGATCGAGGAAATGCGCAAACGCGCCCCCAGAACCACCATCGAAATCCTGACCCCGGATTTTCGCAACAAGCCGGCCGATGCGGTCGCGCGGATCGTCGATGCGCGGCCGGACGTTTACAACCACAATCTGGAAACGGTGCCGAGGCTCTACCCCACGATCCGCCCCGGCGCGCGCTATTTCCATTCGCTGCGCCTGCTGGAACGGGTGAAGCAGATCGACCCGACGATTTTCACCAAGTCGGGCGTAATGGTCGGCCTTGGCGAGCAACGCACGGAAATCCATCAGGTGATGGACGACATGCGCACGGCCGATGTCGATTTCCTGACGATCGGCCAGTATCTTCAGCCGACGCCGCGCCACGCCAAGGTCGAGGAGTTCGTCGAACCCAAGACCTTTGCCGCCTATGCCGCCATCGGCCGTGCAAAGGGCTTCCTGCTGGTTGCCTCCAGCCCGCTGACCCGGTCGAGCTATCATGCAGGCGCCGATTTCGCGAAGTTGCAGGCAGCAAGGCGTGCCCAGCATGGAAAGGCCGCCGAGGTTGCCGCGCCATAACGAAACGCGCCACCTGCGCTGGACGCCGGAAGAACTGTTCGATCTGGTGGCCGATGTCGGTCGCTACCCGGAGTTTCTGCCGTGGGTGGCCGCGACCCGGATCCGCAGCCGCGAACCAGGACTTCTGGTCGCCGACATGAGCGTCGGCTTTCGTTCGTTCCGCGAAACGTTCACAAGCCGGGTGACGCTGGACCGCCCGCGCCATCTGCATGTGGACTATGTGTCCGGGCCGCTGAAGCGCCTGAGCAACGACTGGACGTTCAAACCGGCCGACGATGGCGGCACGTTGCTGGAATTTCATGTGGACTTTGAATTTCGCTCGGGTCTGCTGGAAAAGCTGGCCGGCGCCTTCTTCCACGAAAGCTTCCGGCGGATGGTGTCCAGCTTCGAGCGGCGGGCCGAAAGCCTTTACGGCAGCAAAAGCCTTAGCGCGACCAGCGCCGCCTGACGGCGGATTTCCGCCCGGCCAAGATCACCGAAATGATGCGTGTCGGCGACGACCGGCAGGTTGTCACCATCTTTCAGCGCACGTGCAAAAACGACTGTTCCAACAGGCTTTTTGTCGCTGCCGCCTGCCGGTCCGGCGACACCTGAAATCGCAACCGCGACGTCTGCGCCGCTTTGTTTCAGCGCGCCCTGCGCCATGGCCCATGCGGTTGCCTCGGATACTGCGCCAAGCGTCGCCAGAATGTCTTCGGAAACGCCCAGCATCTCCATCTTGGCCTCGTTGGAGTAAGTGACGAATGCGCGATCCAGCACGTCGGACGCACCGGCTATTTCGGTCAGAGCTGCTGCCACCAGGCCGCCGGTGCAGCTTTCAGCCGTCGTCACACGGCGCCCGGCCTCGCGGTTCCGCTCGACGACTTCGCGCGCCAGGCTGGTGATTTCCTCGTCAAAATTCATGTCGCTATCCAATGCAGGGAAGCCTGACGCTTGCAATCGCCTGTGCAGCGATACCTTCGCTGCGACCGGTGAAGCCCAGGCCTTCCGTCGTGGTTGCCTTGATACTGATCAGCGGCGCGTGCGCATGCAGGATTTCGCCCACCCGTTGCACCATCGCGGCGCGATGAGGCGAGAGCTTCGGAGCCTCGCAGATCAGCGTGATGTCGCAGTGCAGAATGCGCCCGCCGGCAGCCGTGACCAGTTCGGCCGCATGGGCCAGAAACCGGTCGGAACTGGCGCCGCGCCATCTTGCGTCGGTCGGCGGAAAATGGGTGCCGATGTCGCCATCGCCGATCGCACCCAATATGGCATCGGTCAGCGCATGCAGCCCGACGTCTGCATCACTGTGGCCGACGAGGCCCCGGCCATAGGGAATCCGCAGGCCGCAAAGCCACACATGATCGCCGGCGCCGAAGCGGTGCACATCAAAGCCCGAGCCGGTGACTGTTGCATGATCAAGCAGGCGCTCAGCCGCCCGGAAGTCGGCAGCGTGGGTTATCTTCATGGCGCGTTCGTCGCCGGGCACGATCCTGACCTGGTGGCCAGCGGCGCGCAGAACTTCCGCATCGTCGGTCGCGCCTTCGTCGGCGATCGCATGTGCGGCAACGATCGAAGGAAAATCAAACCCCTGCGG
>NZ_DBNHFX010000193.1:0-13791 GCF_057137845.1 Sandaracinobacteroides sp.
GCCGAGTTCGAGGCGGTCCAGCGGTCGCTCAAGGCGCGCAGCCCGAAGATGATGCCGCCGATGGCGGTGGGCGGCCCGACGCTGCTCACCGGCATCTGCTTCTGCGCGTGCTGCGGCGGTGCGATGACGCTGCGCACGGGCACCAGCAGCGTCGGTCGGGAATATCGCTATTACACCTGCTCGACAAAGGCGCGGCAGGGTGCGACCGGCTGTCCCGGCATCACCGTGCCGATGGATCGGCTCAATGAGGCCGTGGTCGATCATCTGGAAGCGCGGCTCCTCGATCCGGCGCGGCTCGAAGCTCTGATGGATCAGATCCTCGAACGCCGCGACGAGTGGGTGAACCAGCGCCGCGAGCATGTCGCCGACCTTGAACGGCGCGCGACCGAGGCAGAAGCGAAGCTCAAGCGCCTTTACGACGCGATCGAGAACGGCGTCATCGACGTGAGTGATCCATCGCTCAAGGATCGTATCGCCGAGCTGACCGCGACTCGCGACCTGGCCAAGGGTGATTCCGAGCGCGCCTTGGCCCACATCGTGAAGATCGGCCCGGCGATCACGCCGGAGAGCCTGCGCGCCTTCGCGGCCGCCCTCAAAAAGAAGCTGCGGCATGGCGACGGCACGTTCGCCCGCGATCAGGTTCGCGCCGTGGCGCAGCGGGTTGAAGTTGTAAGCCGGAAGGAGGTCCGCATCCGTGGGCTACGGAGCGAGCTGCTCCGAACCCTAACCGCCGCCTCTGGCGTAGAGGCGGCGGTGCTAGGCGTTCGTGCCTTTGAACCGAAATGGCGCGCCCGAAAGGATTCGAACCTCTGACCCCCAGATTCGTAGTCTGGTGCTCTATCCAGCTGAGCTACGGGCGCGCGGAAGTCGCGGCTGCTAGAGCAATCCGTAGCCGATTGCAAGCATCCATCGCCTGCCGCTAGGAAAGATCGCATGAAATCCCATCCGATCCTGCTGGCGCTGCTGCTGGCCGCCTGTGGCCCGCGTGAGGGGTTTCCCTCGTTGGCGCCACGCCCCGGCGAACAGCCGCGTATCATCGCCGCACCCGGAGAGGGGGTCGCGCCGGCACTTGCCCCGGAACAGCAACAAAGCCTGCGCGCCGATCTGGTGCGCGAAGGGCAGGCGCTGGCGGCCGCGCAGGCCGAGATCGGCGCAACCGCCGCCGCGCTGGATCAGGCGCTTGCCCGCGAAGGCGGGGCGCGCCCAGGCACCCCCGCCTGGAGCGACGCGCAGATGCTGCTGTCGCGCCTCGACCTTGCGCGCGCGCCGCTTGCCGACATCGCCGCGCGGCTGGTGCCGCTGCAACTGATGGTCGACAGCCTTGACGCTGGCGACACCGACCGGGCCGAAGTGGAGGCGCTGGTCGCGGCAACGGCGCGCGCCATCGAAAGTGCGCAGCAGCGCGCCGAGGCAGCGACCGCACGCCTTCGCGGCTGAATCAGGCCAGCAGCGCCAGCAGCGCGAAGCTCGCCAGCCAGTGGGTGCCGGCATAATCGGCGTCGATGTGCGGCAGGCTCGCGGCCAGATGCCGTGCGGCGATTTCGCTGGCGGCAACGCCGGGCAGATCGGCCGCCAGCCGCTTCCACGCCCATGCGCGGCTCAGGTTGACACCGTCCAGATGCGCGATCTTGCCGTCGGTCCGGTCGCTGACGATGACCGGTGTGAACAGGCTCGCCGGTTCGCCGCCGGCCAGCCGGGGCAGAAAGCTGCCGATCCAGCCCGTAAAATCCGCCCCCAGCACCCGCTGCATCAGTAGGGCCTCGGAAAGCGCCGACGACAGAAACTCGTCGCCTCCGGGTTCCCACGCCTGGCAATCGCGATCACCGCCGAACCAGTCGGTGGCGCGGGCGCGGATCAGCGCCGCCAACGCCGGATCGTGCGTCTCGGCCCATTCCAGCGCCATCATGCAGGCAAAGGCGGTGTTGAAATGCGTGCCGGTGCGGATCGGATAGGTAAGCTTGGGCAGGTGCGCGTGAAAGCGGGCGGCGAACGCCAGCGCCAGCGGTTGAAGGCGAGCGCCCAGATCATCATGCCGCGAGGCCTCGGCGTGCAGCTTCAGCAGCCAGGCCCAGCCGTAGGGCCGTTCAAATCCCGCGCTGCCGGGGCGATCCAGATAGGCGCGTTCTGCCTCGATGTTGACTGGCGTGAACAGTTCGCCCGCCCGGCGGCGGACTTCGGCGGCCTCGGCTGTTGCGGGATGCAGGCGCGCACAGGTCAGCAGCAGCCACCAGCCATGCACGCAGCTGTGCCAGTCGAAGCTGCCGTGAAAGATCGGGTGCAGCACGCGCGGCGGCACGGCGTCGGCGTCGGAGTTCAGCACATGATCCAGTTTCTGCGGATATTCCTGGCCCACATGCGAAAGCGCGATGCCCATGAAACGGCGGGCGGTGGCTTCGTCGATCATCCGAACCTCCTTCAGCGGCCGATTTTCTTCAGCGAAACGCCAGCCAGTACATCAGCCAGATGTTCACTACGAGCAGCATCAGCGCCGTCGGCACCTGCGCCTTGATCACGGCAAACTGGTCGCGCAAGCCAAGCAGCGCCGGCGGCACGATGTTGAAGTTCGCCGCCATCGGCGTCATCAGCGTGCCGCAGAAACCCGCCAGCATGCCGATCGCAGCCACTACCGCCGGGTCGCCGCCGTGCATCCGGATCACCAGCGGCAGGCCGACGGCCGCCGTCATCACCGGAAAGGCGGCAAAGGCGTTGCCCAGCGCCATGGTGAACAGCGCCATGCCGATCGCATAGGCGGAAACTGCGGCAAGGCGGCTGGCGGCGGGCAGCCAGTCGCCGACGATGCCACCCACCCAATCACCAAGGCCAACCGCCGTGAACACCGCGCCAAGCGCCGCCAGCGTCTGCGGCAGCACCGACGCCCAGCCCACCTGGTCCATGATGCGCCGCCCTTCCTGCACGGCGTCCAGCGGCTTTGGCTTCAGCCACAGCATCGCCCACGAAAGCGCCGCCAACACGCCGATCCCCAGCGACACCAGCGTCACCTGCTTTGCTTCGAACAGCGGCGCGCCAAGGATCGTCAGTTGCTTGCCGACCAATGTGCCCACCAGCGCGAACAGCGGGATCACCAGCGCCGGCAGAAACAG
Organism: Sandaracinobacteroides sp.; assembly: GCF_057137845.1. Lineage (NCBI taxonomy): Bacteria > Pseudomonadati > Pseudomonadota > Alphaproteobacteria > Sphingomonadales > Sphingosinicellaceae > Sandaracinobacteroides > Sandaracinobacteroides sp. Next base: position 3,102 of record NZ_DBNHFX010000193.1, read on the forward strand.
CTTGTTGCCATAGCGGCTGGCAAGCGCCTCGCGCTCGCCGTCGGTGGTGGTGGCGGGGCGGCCCTGCCCCGGCAGCCCCAGCCCGCCGACGACTGCAATCGCGATCACCAGCAGGCCGTTGTAAAAATCGCCCCACTGGTCGCCGCCCAAAAAGCTCAGCGCCAAGAGGCCCCAGAACGCCGCGTTCCATGCCCGGCGCGGGTTGGCCGCATCGCGCGCCGACAGCAGCGCGAATGCCGCGAACATCAGCCCGGCCAGCAGATACAATGCCTTCAGCGTGATCATTGCTTCGGCCGCCCGCTGTTCAGCCGCCGGTCGATCAACAGCAGCCGGGTGCCGTGAATCAGGAAGGCGGCAATCGCCGTGGGGATCGCCCAGACCGACAACTGGATCGGCTCCAGATCGATGCCGTTTTCCGCCAGAAAGGCGCGGATCAGCAGGATCGAGGAGATCGCCAGAAAGATATCCTCGCCGAAGAACACGCCGATGTTGTCGGTGGCGGCGGCCATTGCCCGCACTTCTTCGCGCGTGCTGTCGTCCTCGTGGTGCGACGCGGCCTCGGCCATCGGCGCCACGATCGGGCGCACCGTCTGCGCCTGCCCGGCGATCGACACCAGCCCCAGTGCCGCAGTCACCTGCCGGAAGCCCAGATAGGCAACAAGGATGCGCCCGGTCGTTGCGCCCTTCAGGCCAAGGATGATGGCGGCGGCGCGCTCTTTCAGGCCATAGCGTTCCAAGAGCCCGATCACCGGCAGCACCACCCAGGTGACGCTGATGTAGCGGCTGTCGTTGAAGCTGCGTCCCAGCTTCTCGATGGTGCCGGTCAGCCCCAGCCCGCCGGCGATCCCCGCCAGCAGGATCACCAGCAGCACGATGAACAGTGCGTTCGGCCGTATTCTCATTGCTTCTCCCCATAGCCGCCGCCGCCGGGCGTCAGGATCTCGATTGCATCGCCCGCCGCCACTTCGATGCTGGCGGTCGGGCCGAGTTTCTCGATCCGCCCATCGGCGCGCAATGCGCGGTTTTCGCCTGGAAGCGCGTCGTCGCCCCCGGCCAGCCCGAACGGCCGGGTGATCCGCCGGTTCGACAGGATGGAAACGGTCATCGGCTCGTGGAACGACAACCGCCGCACCACACCGTTGCCGCCGCTCCAGCGGCCCGGCCCGCCCGAACCCTTGCGGATGTGGAAATCCTCGACCCTGACGGGGAACCGCTGCTCCAGCACTTCCGGGTCGGTCAGGCGGCTGTTGGTCATGTGCGGCTGCACCGCCGACTGGCCGTCGAAGCCGTGGCCAGCGCCCATGCCACCGGCGATGGTTTCATAATATTGGTGGCGGGCGTTGCCGAACGTCAGGTTGTTCATCGTGCCCTGCGCCGCCGCCAGTTTGCCGAATGCGCCGAACAGCGCATCGGTGACCACCTGGCTGGTTTCGACATTTCCCGCAACGACCGCTGCCGGCGGGCGCGCCGCCAGCATCGAGCCTTCGGGCACGATCAGCCTGACCGGACGCAATGCGCCATCGTTCAGTGGTATCGGCTGATCGACCAGACAGCGCAGCACGTAAAGCAGCGCCGCCCGCGCAATCGACGCCGGGGCGTTGAAGTTGCTGGCGCGCTGTTCGCTGGTGCCGGTGAAATCGACGGTCGCCGTTCGCGCCGCGCGGTCGACGGAAACCATGACGCGGATCACCGCGCCTTCGTCCATCGGCACCTCGCACACGCCATCCGACAGGGTGCCAAGCAGCCGCGCCACGGCTTCGGCCGCGTTGTCCTGCACATGGCGCATATAGGCCAGCAGCGTTTCCCGCCCATGCAGCGATGCCGCCTGCGCCAGAGCGTCGGCGCCGCGCTGGCAGGCCGCGACCTGCGCCACCAGATCGCCGATATTCTGGTCGATGTTGCGCGCCGGCCACGGCCCCGACGCCAGCCGTGCGCGGATGTCGGCTTCCTGAAAGCGCTGCCCCGCCAGCGCCAGCCCATCGACCAGCAGCACATTGTCGAGCAGCACGCCTTCCTCGTCGATCCGGTGCGACATGGGCGGCATCGAGCCGGGCGTCATGCCGCCGATATCTGCATGGTGGCCGCGCGCCGCGACGAAGAACGAGGGCCTATCGTCACCATCCAGAAAGCAGGGCCTGACGACGGTGATGTCGGGCAGATGCGTGCCGCCGTTCCACGGCGCATTCAGCACATAGACATCGCCCTGCACCATGCCGCGCCCATCGTCGGTGCGCGCTTCGCGCACGGCGCGTATCGACGCGCCCATGCTGCCCAGATGCACCGGAATGTGCGGCGCATTGGCGACGAGGCTGCCATCGCCGTCGAACAGGGCGCAGGAAAAGTCCAGCCGTTCCTTCATGTTGACCGAGCGCGCGCTGGTCTGCAACGCAACGCCCATTTCGGTGGCGATGCCCATGAACAACGCATTGAACAGTTCAAGCCGCACCGGATCGACTTCGGTGCCCGCCGCCATACGCGCGGGCGGCGGCAGATGGCGGGTCAGCACCAGCGTGCCGTCCGGCGCGACGACCGCCTGCCACCCCGGCGCAACAACCGTGGTCGCCGAAGGATCGGCGATGATCGCCGGTCCCTCTACCCGGAAGCCCGCGCCCAGCGCTTCCCGCCGCCAGAGCGGGGCATCGTGCGCCGCACCGGCAAAGCGCAGCGCCACATGGCGGCGCGGCGTCGCCGGACCTGCGTCGGGGGCGGTCGTCAGCGCGCCCGCGCCCGCGCCCGGCGGCGTTCCGGCGGCTTTTGCCGACAGCATGTCCAGCACGACCGGCGCTCCAGGCGTCACGAAGCCGAACCGCTGTGCATGTGCGGCCTCGAAGGCGCCCAGCATGGCGTCGGCCGGGCCGAACGCCAGCGGCACCGCAGTATCGGAACCGGCATAGCGGACATGCGCCGTCAACTGCACCTGTACGTCCGTCACCGGCATGTCCTGCGCCAGCAGCGCCGCGCGGGCGTCGTCGGCCAGTTCTGCCGCAACGCTGCCCGCCAATGCGTCGAGGCCGGCGTCGAACGGCAGCGCAACGCTTGCTTCGCGGGTCGCCAGCAGGTCGGCAAGGCCGATCCCCAGCGCCGACAGCAGCCCGGCATGCGGGTGGATCAGGATGGTGCCGATCCCCAGTTCGTCGGCAAGCGCGCAGGCATGCTGGCCGCCCGCACCGCCGAACGCCACCAGCGCATGGGTTGCGGTATCGTGGCCGCGCGCGATCGAGATGTGGCGAACGGCGGCCGCCATATGGGCGTTTGCGATGTCGATCAGGCCTTCCGCCAGCGCCAGCGGTTCGGGCCTGTCGCCGGTTTCCGCCGCCACCTCGTCGGCCAGCACGGCCAGTGCGGCAAGCGCCGCCCCGCGCGAAATCGGTTCGTCGCCGTTCGCACCGAACACGTGCGGAAATTCCTCGGGGCTGACGCGGCCAAGCGCCACGTTGCAGTCGGTCACCGTCAGCGGGCCGCCGCGCCGATAGCAGGCAGGCCCCGGCACCGCACCCGCCGACTGCGGGCCGACGACCAGCCGCCCGCCCTCGAGGCGGCAGACCGATCCGCCGCCGGCGGCAACGGTGTGGATATCCAGCATCGGGCTTCGCATCCTGACGCCCGCCACTTCCGTTTCGAAGCTTTGTTCGTAGGCGCCGCCATAATGCGACACATCGGTCGAGGTGCCGCCCATGTCGAAGCCGATCAGGCGGTCATGCCCCAGATGCGCCGCCGTCTTCGCCATGCCGACAATGCCGCCCGCCGGCCCCGACAGCACGGCATCCTTGCCGCGAAAGCTGTGCGCCGCCGTCAGCCCGCCGCTCGACTGCATGAACATCAGCCGCGTCGAGGCCGGAAGCGCGCCCGCGACCGACGAAACATAGGCCCGCAGGATCGGCGACAGATAGGCGTCGGCAACGGCCGTGTCGCCGCGCGGCACCAGCTTGATCAGCGGCGAAACCTCGTGGCTGGTCGAGATCTGCGCAAAGCCCATGCTGCGGGCAAGATCGGCCAGCGCCTGTTCGTGGGCCGGGTAACGATAGCCGTGCAGCAGCAGGATGGCGACCGAGGTGATCCCGTCGGCCAGCGCCGCCGCCATCGCTTCGCGCGCAGGCGCCAACGCCAGCGGCCGCAGCACCGTACCGTCGGCGGCCATCCGTTCGTCCACTTCGGCCACCCGTTCGGCAAGCTGGTCGGGCAGCACCACGCGCATGGCAAAGATGTCGGGCCGGGCCTGATGGCCGATGCGAAGGGCGTCGGCGAAACCTTTCGTCACCAGCAGCAGCACCCGCGCACCCTGCCGTTCCAGCAGAGCGTTGGTGGCAACGGTCGTCCCCATTTTCACCACCACCGGGCCGTCATGCCCCTCGGTCAGCAGCCGCACGCCGTGCACGGCCGAATCTTCGGCGCGGGATGGATCGTGGCTCAGCAGCTTGGCTGTGCGCAGGCTTCCATCCGGAAGCCGGGCGATCACATCGGTGAAGGTGCCGCCGCGGTCGATCCAGACTTCGGCTGCTGCTTCGGGCTTGCTCATCGGGCGCTCATCCTCAGGGCCTGGATCTGCGTTTCATGTGCGGGGGCCAGCAGCAACTGGCCCGACAGGGTGCCGCGCGCGCAGCGCCATGCGAACCTTCCCGACAAGGCGCCATCGGGTGCGATCGGGGCCGAGGTGTCGCACTGGCCAAGCTGGTCGTGGAGGCCCTCGAGCGTTTTCGCCCATTGCGCTTCGTTCGCGTCCAGCAGGAAGTTCATGGCCAGCCGGTCTTTTGCACCGACAACACTGCGCTCGTCCCAGATGCGGCGTGCGGTATCATATCCCTGCCCAAGCGCTGCCGACAGCGGCACCGGCCGGGCGGCGATGAAGCCCGCCTTCTGCAACTGTCCCGCCACATCCCAGACCGGCGCCGACGGCCCGGCATAGGTGCGGTTGGCGAAAGCGAACAGCGCCACCCCGGCTTCGGGCAGCAGCAGCATGTGGCTGCCATATCCGGGGTAGCCGCCGGAATGGAACGCCACCTGCCCCAGCACGCAGTCGCGCCCGACGAGCAGGCCGGCGGCATAGATCAGCGACTGCTGCCGGCATTCCGCGCCATCGGCGCCGGGGCGGACGCGGCTGTGCACGAAACCGCCGCCATAAAGCATCGCGCGCTGGAGGCTGTCCGGCGCATCCACCCCGGCCTCGGCGGGCCAGCCGGACAACAGCCACGCCAGCCACTTCGCATAGTCGGGCGCAGTCGTCACGACACCCCCCATCGCCCCGAACGCACCGGCGCGCATCTGCGGTTCGGGGATCCAGCGCCCACCCTGTCCGTTCACTTCCTGCCAGCGCCAGGGCAGCGCCAGCCTGTTTTCCGGCACGTCCGCCACTTCATAGCCGGTCGCCGCCATGCCAAGCGGCCGGAAGACGGTTGCCGCAACCTCGTCGGCAAAGTTGCGCCCCGAAACATTGGTGACCACCCGCCCCAGCGTCGCATAGCCGAAATTGGAATATTCATAGCCCGTCGCCGGCGCGCGCTGAAACGGAACCCCCTGCCGCAGCATATCGGTGAAGGCGGCTTCCGCCAGCGGCTGCTGCCGGTCGCCCCATGGATCGTCGGTCACGAAACCGGCAGTGTGGTGCATCAGGTCGCCGACGGTGATGCCGCCCGCCCAGCCCCGCATTTCCGGCACATGCCTTGCCACCCGGTCCGTCAGGCCAAGCTTCCCCTGCTGCACGAGGCCGAGCGCCGCGCGCGCCGTGAACGCCTTCGACATCGAGGCGATGCGGAAGGCGGTATCGACAGTGACCGCGCGCTTCGTTTCCACATCGGCCAGCCCCAGCGCCTCGACGTGGGCCAGCCGGCCATCCTTCACCACCCCCCAGACGAGGCCGGGCACATGGTTTTTCGCCATCCAGTCGGCAAAGGCCTGATGCGCCGCGTCTGCGCCGGGGATTTCCGCCGCCACCCGAACCGGGGCGGCAGCGACGACGAGGGCGAAAAGGGCCGGAAATATTGTGCGCATGGCCGCAGACGATAGCGCAGCCCGCGCCGCGCTCAAGTGCGTTCGCGCGTTGCCGAAAAACGCACTTCCGGGTGCCTGCCCTGAATGTAATTCAGGTCCCAAAGGTCCTTTGCCATGAACACCGGTCGGCCGTCGCGATCCGAGGCCATCTGGCTTTTGTGTTCGGCGGCCAGCTTCTTCAGCGCCGCTGCATCGGCCGACGCCACCCAGCGCGCGGTTTCATAGGGCGAGGCTTCCAGCCCGGCCTCTACCTTGTATTCCGCTTCCAGCCGCGAGATCAGCACTTCCAGTTGCAGTTGCCCGACTACGCCCACCACCGTCTGGGCGCCGATTTCCGGGTAGAACACCTGAATCACCCCTTCCTCGGCCATGTCGTCCAGGGCTTTTTTCAACTGCTTGGTCTTGGTCGGATCCTTCAGCGCCACCCGCCGCAGGATTTCCGGCGCGAAGTTCGGCAGCCCGGTGATGGTGACGGGCGGCCCGTCGGTCAGCGTGTCGCCGACACGCAGCGTGCCGTGGTTCGGAATGCCGATGATATCGCCTGGGAAGGCCTCGTCGGCGGTTTCCCGCTCGCGGGCGAAGAACAGCACGGGCGAATGCACAGCGATCTGTTTGCCGGTGCCCACCTGGTTCAGCCGCATGCCGCGCCGGAAGCGCCCCGAACACAGCCGCATGAAGGCCACCCGGTCACGGTGCATCGGGTTCATGTTCGCCTGCACCTTGAAGATGAATCCGGTGACGTTGGCGGCCGCCGGATCGATCGGCGCGGGGTCGGCGGGCTGCGGTCGCGGGCCGGGCGCGAATCGGGCAAGCGCCTCGATCAGCGGTTCGATGCCGATCTCGCGTAGGGCGGAACCGAAATAGACCGGGCTGAGATCGCCGTGCAGATAGGCTTTCTCGTCGAACGCGGGATAGCCGGCTTCGGCCAGCTCCAGTTCTTCGGCGATCCGTCCCGCGATCGACGGCGACAGCAGATCACCGAGAGCGCCCGGCACGTTCCTGCCGTCCGGGCGTTGCAGCGTCCGGCGCTCGATGTCCCAAAGGCCCTCGAACTCGCCGCCCATGCCGGCGGGCCAGCTCATCGGCGCAACATCCAGCGCCAGCCGGTCGGCCACTTCGTCCAGCAGCTCGAACGGCGAGCGGCCTTCACGATCCACCTTGTTGATGAAGGTGATGACCGGCACGCTGCGCAGCCGGCACACTTCGAACAGCTTCAGCGTCTGCGCTTCGATGCCTTTGGCGGCGTCGATCACCATCACCGCCGAATCGACCGCCGTCAGCGTGCGGTAGGTATCTTCCGAGAAGTCCTCGTGGCCGGGCGTATCCAGCAGGTTGAAGGTAAGGCCGCCGCGTTCGAACGTCATCACCGACGAAGTGACGGAAATGCCGCGCTGCTGCTCGATCTTCATCCAGTCCGAGCGCGCGCGCCGCGCTGCGCCGCGCGCCTTCACTTCGCCGGCGGCGTGAATCGCGCCCCCGGCCAGCAGCAGCCGCTCGGTCAGCGTGGTCTTGCCGGCGTCAGGGTGGGAGATGATGGCAAAGGTCCGGCGGCCGGGCAGGCCCCCGGCAGCGGCGGGAAGTGTGGACATTGCGGCCCCCTAGCGCGATTATGACCAAGCCTCAATCGCGGGGCCATATCGCGGGAGAGTGGCCATGAACGGGCGCATCCGGGTCGACATCATTTCCGACATCGTCTGCCCTTGGTGCTTCATCGGCTTCCGCCAGCTCGAACGGGCGCTGGCGATCGCCGGGCTGGAAGGCGACATCCGCTGGCACCCCTTCGAACTGAACCCCGACATGGACGACGAGGGCGAGGAATTGCAGGCCCATATCGCCCGCAAATATGGCGCAACCGACGAAGGTTCGGCCATCACCCGCCGCCAGATCCGCGCGCTCGGCGATGAACTGGGGATCGATTTCTCGAAACGTGCGACGATGATCTGGAACACCTCGAAGGCGCATCAGCTTCTTTACTGGGCCAAGGACAGCGGCCGCCAGACCGACCTGCACATCCGGCTGTTCGAAGCCTATTTCACCCGTGGCCGGAACATCGGCGACACGGGCGTTCTGCTCGATGCCGCCGCCGACGCCGGCCTCGACCGCGCCGAGGCCGCCGAAGTTCTAGCCGACGGCCGTTTCGGCGGAGCCGTCAGGGCGCTGGAGGCACGCTGGCGCGACATGGGCATCAACGGCGTTCCGGCGATGATCTTCGAGGAACGCGCGCTGGTGATGGGCGCACAGGAACCGGAACGTCTGGCCAATGCGCTGACCCGCATGATGGCGGCTGCTCCCGCCGGCTGAACTTCCCGCCGACAAGCATGCCGTTGCGCGTTGCCCGCTGCCCGGCCTGCTGCTAGGCGGCCTGCCATGGCTGTTGATGAATCGATTGTCGCGCGCGTCGCCTCGCTGGCGCGAATCCGGCTTGCGCCCGGCGAAGCCGCGCCGCTGGCGCAGGAACTGAACAAGATCCTCGGCTGGATCGACCAGTTGCAGGAAGTCGATACCGACGGCATCGAGCCGATGACGGCGGTGATCCCGCTGACCCGCGAATGGCGCCCCGACGAGGTAACGGACGGCGGCATCGCCGAAGACGTTCTCGCCAACGCGCCGCAGGGCGCGCATGGCTTTTTCGCCGTTCCGAAGGTGATCGAATAGTGACGAGCCTGAATGAACTGTCGCTTTCGGCGATGCGGTCGGGGCTTGCGGCCCGGCAATTCTCCGCCCGCGAACTGGTGACGGCGCACATTGCCGCCGTCGAGGCGGCGCGGCCGCTCAACGCATTCCTCGTCGAGACGCCGGCGATCGCGCTGGCGCAGGCCGACGCCGCCGATCGTGCGATCGCCGCCGGGAATGCGGGCCTGCTGGCGGGCATCCCGCTGGGCATCAAAGACCTGTTCTGCACAAAGGGCGTCGAAACCACGGCGTCGTCGCGCATCCTCGAAGGGTTCCGGCCCGCTTACGAAAGCCATGTGACCGCCCGCCTGTTCGAGGCCGGCGCCGCCATGCTCGGCAAGCTCAACCTCGACGAATTCGCCATGGGCAGCTCGAACGAGACCAGCGCCTTCGGCCCGGTCGTGTCGCCGTGGCGGGCCGCAGGTTCCGACGCCGCACTGACGCCGGGCGGATCGTCGGGCGGATCGTCGGCAGCGGTTGCCGCGCGCCTGTGCGCTGCTGCCACCGGCACCGACACAGGCGGTTCGATTCGCCAGCCGGCGGCCTTCACCGGCATTGCCGGCATCAAGCCCACCTATGGCCGCTGCTCGCGCTGGGGGGTGATCGCCTTTGCATCCTCGCTCGACCAGCCGGGCGCGCTGGCCCGCAACGTCACCGATTGCGCGCTGATGCTCGAGGCGATGTCCGGCTACGATCCGAAAGACTCGACGTCGCTCAACGTTCCGGTGCCGCACTGGGCAGGCGCGCTTCGGGGCGATCTGCGCGGCAAGCGGATCGGCATCCCGAAGGAATATCGGGTCGATGGCATGGACCCGCTGCTGGATGCGCTGTGGCAGCAGGGCATCGACTGGGCGCGCGACGCAGGTGCCCAAATCGTCGAGGTTTCGCTGCCGCACACGCACCAGGCGCTGCCCACCTATTATATCGTGGCGCCCGCCGAAGCGTCGTCCAATCTCGCCCGCTATGACGGCGTCCGCTATGGCCTGCGGGTCGCGCCCGAAGGCGGCTCGCTCGCCGACATGTATTGCGCCACCCGCGCCGAAGGCTTCGGCGCCGAAGTGAAGCGCCGGATCATGATCGGCACCTATGTGCTGTCGGCTGGCTATTACGACGCCTATTACCTGAAGGCGCAGAAGGTCCGGGCGCTGATCGCCCGCGATTTCGCCCGCGCATGGGAAAGCTGCGACCTGCTGCTGACGCCGACCGCGCCGACCGGCGCGTTCCAGCTTGGTTCGCGCAACGCCGATCCGATCGCCATGTATCTGAACGACGTCTTCACCGTGCCGGCAAGCCTTGCCGGGCTTCCGGCAATGTCGATTCCGGCGGGTCTCGATGCAGCGGGGCTGCCGCTCGGCCTGCAGGTCATCGGCCGCCCGCTCGACGAGGCCGGGGTGCTGGATGCTGCATTCGCGCTGGAAAGCCGGGCGGGCTTTGCCGCAACGCCCGGCAACTGGTGGGGCGCATGACCATCCGGAGCACCGCCCACCGGTGACGCCCGACCAGCCGTTCTTCGCCACAGACCTGCGCCGTCACGCCGATGCGGCGGCGCTCGTCTGCGACAGCGGCGAACGGATCAGCTATGCCGCGCTCGCCGACCTGGTCGACGCATTCGCCGCACGGCTGGGGCATGAACGCCGGCTGCTGCTGATCGAAGCAGCGAACGAACCGGAAGCGATCGTCGCCTATCTGGCGGCGCTGGCGGGCGGCCATGCTGTCATCCTCGCCGCCGAGGCATCGGCGCGGCTCACCGACGCATTCCGCCCCGACGCCATCTACCGCCGCAACGATGGCGCATGGCAGCTTTCGCTCTCGCCGCCCGAAGGCGGGATGCACCCCGATCTCGCACTGCTGCTCTCCACCTCGGGCACAACCGGCGCCACCAAGCTGGTGCGGCTTTCGGCGGCAGCAGTTCAGGCGAACGCCGCTTCGATCGCCAGCTATCTGGAGATCGGCCCGGACGACCGGGCATTGACCACGCTGCCGATCCACTACAGCTACGGGCTGTCGGTCTTGAACTCGCACCTCGCCAGCG